>DAOLDN010000041.1:0-13364 GCA_035327385.1 Verrucomicrobiota bacterium
GCCATCAACAACTGATACGGAAACACGCGGGCGCGTTTCACGGCCTCGGCGTTCGCGAGCCGGTTCGCGATCAATTTCACCATGACCTCGTTATCGAACACACCGTGTCGGGCAAAGGTGTTCAAGTTCATTCGCGTCATCTGCCACGGTGCTTTCTTGGCGATCGCGGTCCACTCGGCCTTACCGAGATCCAACGCCGTCAACATCTGGAACGCAACATCCGGAACGACATCCCGCTTGCCGGCCTTGAACGCCTCGAACTGCTTCACGATCTCTGGCAATGCCTCGGCCTGGTGCGGACGACCGAGCAAGTAACCGTAGAGCGCTTCACGGGTTGGGTTACCCGGCTTCGGGTGAACCATCTTCACGAGGTCCGCCAACGACGGCGCATTACCAACCGACGCCCGGAACAACTGTTCATCGGTCCGCGTTTCGAGCCAGCGCTGCACGAGTTTCTTGGAAACCGTGCCGAGGGACTTGCGGCCCACCACGCCAGAGCGCAATACCTGGACAAAATTGCGGAGCATCTTGCCATCGTCGATCACGCGGTCGAACACGGTGCGGAGCAATTGTGGATCTTTCACCGACAACGCCGCGCACAACACGGCCGGCATGTCCTTCATGAAACCCTTCTCGCGGGAATACACCGCAGTCTTGGCGATGAATCCGGCATCCACTTCCTTGGCCAAGTTCAACACCTTCTGGAGTTGATCATCCGCCGAGGCGTAGTAAGTCGAGTTCAAGCAACCGGTCGCCGCGTACTGAGCGAGCGCGTGCTTCGGGGGCAACGCAAAAGCCGGTCCGCCGGCCTCGTTGGTCGTATCGGCCTTCGGGAGCAACGCTCCCCGCAAGGATTGGAACAAAGTCTTATTTGCCATAATCGTCTCTTTCGTTTTCTGCTGCCAACTTCTATCGCAGCCGCCGTACCATGCTGAAATTGATGAGGGATTACCCGCGTAAAACGCAATGGATACAGGCCTACACTCACTGTTCTGAGGTTCTGAGCGATTGGATTTGCTCCGGAACAATACTAGCTGATACGCTATATGACAGGAATAATAGCTATGATACCTAAGAAACGGGTAGTAATCGGCTTGCTGGGCAGCGTTCTGGACTCCGGATTTCACGAAGCACGATGGAAACGATGGCGTCCGACCATTTCCCTCTGCAAACACGCCGAGTTGCCCGTCGATCGCTTCGAGTTGATTTACGATCCGAAGTTCACTGACACGGCCAAAGCGGTCATGGCCGATATTCCGCGTGTATCCGCTTCCACCGAAGTCCGGGGCACGCCGCAAGCGTTGCGTGATCCGTGGGATTTTGAGGAGGTCTATGCCGCTCTACATGAGTTCGCGCGCGGTTATGATTTCAAACCTGACACAGAGGATTATCTGGTCCACATCACCACCGGCTCCCACGTGCAGCAGATCTGCCTGTTCCTCCTGACAGAGTCGCGGCACTTCCCAGCCCGCTTGGTCCAGACCTCACCCGCCGACAACAAGCGCCGCGGACCCGATGGCAAGTTTGCCATCATTGATCTCGATCTTTCCAAGTATGACCGTTTGGCCGCCCGCTTTGGTAAGGAACAGAAAGAGGCCCGATCGTTTCTCAAGTCCGGCATCGCCACGCGCAGTAAACAGTTCAACCAACTGATTGAACAAATCGAGCACGTCGCGATTCACGCGAAGGAGCCAATTCTGCTGACTGGCCCGACCGGGGCCGGGAAATCACAACTGGCCCGCCGCATTTACGAGCTCAAGAAGTCCCGGCACCAAATCACCGCTGCTTTTGTGGAAGTGAATTGCGCCACCTTGCGGGGTGACGCCGCGATGTCAGCACTGTTTGGCCATGTGCGGGGCGCGTTCACCGGAGCGCTGAAAGATCGTCCGGGTTTGCTGCGGGCGGCGGACAATGGCCTGCTGTTCCTCGACGAAATCGGGGAACTGGGATTGGATGAACAGGCGATGCTGCTCCGAGCCCTGGAAGACAAACGATTTTTGCCCTTTGGTGGCGACCGGGAAGTCAGCAGCAACTTCCAGTTGATCGCTGGCACAAATCGCGAGCTTCCGATCGCCGTTCGTGAAGGCCGTTTCCGTGAAGACCTACTGGCCCGGACGAACCTTTGGACCTTCCATCTGCCCAGCTTGCGTCAGCGCCCGGAGGATATCGAACCCAACCTTGATTACGAGTTGGAACAGTATGCGCGCAAGGCCGGCCTTCGCGTCACGATGAGCACGGAGGTTCGCGAGGCTTTCTTGAAGTTCGCCCAATCACCGGCGGCCAGATGGTCCGCCAACTTTCGTGACTTGAATGCCTGCATCACGCGCATGGCCACTCTTTCGCCGGGCGGGCGCATCACCGCGGCGGTGCTGGCCGAAGAAATTGAACGTTTGAAGACTGGCTGGTCAGCGCCAAAGGCTGACGGCGACCATGACGCCGTCCTGGCGGGCGTTTTAAGCGAAAAGGCCAGGGAGCAGTTGGATCTGTTTGATCAAGCGCAATTGGCATTTGTGATCCAGGTTTGCCGGGAATCCGCCACGCTCTCGGACGCCGGCCGCAAATTATTCGCGGCTACGCGGGAGAACCGCAAGACGGCCAACGATGCCGACCGCCTGCGCAAGTATCTCGCCCGGTTCGACCTCGACTGGCAAAGCTTGAAATAACGATACCCGCGGGCTGACGTTCGTGGCTGCACCGGGGTGGAGACAACCAGACACCATGGGTCACTCCAATTTACGAAGTTATTTAAGTGACACTTCGTCTTGCGCGGAGGTTCAATGGAAATCATATCAAAGGCCATTGACAACCCTTTTGATAGTGTGTATATGACACTAACAAATGAACGCTGCACCTGTTCACCAAGCCGGCACAAGCGCGCTGCTCACGGACCTCTATCAGCTCACCATGGCCTATGGCTATTGGAAGGCAGGCAAGGCTGATCAACAGGCTGTCTTCCACCTGTTCTTCCGAAAGAACCCATTCCAAGGAGGTTTCACGTTGGCCGCAGGATTGACGGATGCCATCGCGTACCTGCGTGGGTTTCGTTTTGAACAATCGGAACTGGAGTATCTGGCGACCCTCAACGGTCGCGACAGCAGGCCTCTATTTGAGGCGGGCTTCCTCGACTACCTGCGTGAGTTGCAGTTCAAGTGTGATGTGGATGCGATGCCGGAGGGAACTGTGGCGTTTCCTCAACAACCACTGCTGCGCGTACAAGGTTCAATTCTTGAGGCGCAACTGGTCGAAACCGCGCTCCTGAACATCATCAATTTCCAGTCCTTGATTGCCACCAAGGCGGCGCGGGTTTGTCTGGCGGCGCAGGGTGATCCCGTCGTCGAATTTGGGCTGCGGCGCGCCCAAGGTGTAAATGGCGCCATCAGCGCCAGTCGGGCCGCGTTTATCGGTGGCTGCACTGGCACCTCGAATGTTCTCGCCGGAAAACTCTTTGGCATTCCGGTGAAGGGCACGCACGCGCACAGTTGGGTCATGTCGTTCGACAGCGAACTCGACGCGTTCAACAGCTACGCCGATGCCATGCCGAACAACTGCATCCTCCTCGTGGATACCTATGACACACTCGACGGGGTCTGGCACGCGGTGGAAGTCGGCCAGCGGCTTCGCCAACAGGGACACGAATTGGCTGGCATCCGCCTCGATTCGGGTGACCTCGCCTATCTCAGCATCGAAGCCCGCAAGATTCTTGATGCCGCTGGTTTCAGGGATGCGCTGATTGTGGCGAGCAACGATCTGGACGAGCACATCATCGCCAGCCTCAAGCAACAGGGCGCACAGATCAATGTGTGGGGGGTGGGCACAAAATTGGTGACTGCCTACGATCAACCGGCGCTCGGTGGCGTTTACAAGCTCACGGCCATTCGCAGCCCCGATGGCCAATGGGAGCACAAAGTCAAACTCTCGGAACAGGCGGCCAAGGTTACAAACCCCGGAGTCCTCCAAGTGCGGCGCTTCCGCGATGCGAACGGGTTCATCGGCGATGCCCTCTATGACACGAGCCTGCCGCTGCAGGGGCTGATGGCGATCGTTGATCCGCTGGATGCGACCCGAAGAAAGCACTTTCCCGAGGAGGCGCAAAGCGAGGACCTGCTGGTGCCAGTATTGCGACGCGGCGAGTTGGTGTCTCACCTGCCACACTTGGAGGACATTCGAACCCGCGCGCAACAGCAATTGGCCATGCTCAACCCAGCCATCAAGCGTTTCGACAACCCACACCAGTATCCCGCTGGTCTCGAACTGGGCCTGCATGATCTGAAGGTGCAGTTGATTCTGCGGGCGCGCGGTGAAACCTGATCTCGATCCATAAACGAGTATGAAACTCATCAAGGTCGCGGCTGCGGTTCTGAATCAAACTCCGCTCGATTGGGCGGGGAACAAGGCGCGTATTCTTGAGGCCTTCAAACGGGCGTGAGCCGAGAAAGCGAGCCTCGTCTGCCTGCCCGAGTTGTGCATTACCGGCTACGGTTGTGAGGACGCGTTTCTCTCCCCGAATACTGTGAACCGCGCGTGGAAAGTTTTACGGGAACTATTACCAGACACCAAGGGCATGGTCGTGTCTCTTGGGCTTCCCTTGCTGCACCAAAACGGTCTCTTCAATTGCGCCTGCCTGGCAGTGGATGGGCGAATTGTTGGGTTTACCGCTAAGCGCTTTCTGGCCGGTGACGGCATTCACTATGAACCGCGCTGGTTCAAACCCTGGCCGGCTGGTGTGCGGGATGAATTCATCGCGCAGGACGGAACAGCGATTCCCATCGGCGACCTTCATTTCGACGTCGGCAGCGTTCGGATTGGTTTTGAAATCTGCGAAGACGCGTGGGTGGCGAATCGTCCGGGCGCAACGCTGGCGTTGCACGGTATTGATCTGATTTTGAATCCGAGCGCCAGCCATTTCGCCTTTGGAAAACTGGAAGTGCGAAAACGTTTCGTACTGGAAGGTTCGCGGGCGTTTGGCGCGAGTTACATTTGTGCCAACCTGCTGGGTAACGAAGCGGGTCGCGCGATTTATGATGGCGGCGCGCTCATTGCCTCTGGCGGAAAATTGTTAGCGGTCGGCCCGCGGTTCAACTTCGCCGATTTCCATCTCACCATCGCCAACATTGATTTGGATTTAACGCGAATGAGCCAGGCGCGAACGACCAGCTTCAAGCCTGATCTCGCGGGTGAAACACCATTGCGTGTCAGCGCACCGTTTTCCTGGCCGTTGACCAAGGCCGATTCAAGCCCGCGATTGTCCACCGCACCCCTGGCGTGGGAAGGCTGTCCGTCTTTGAAAGAGGAGGAGTTTCTGCGGGCGGAGGCACTGGCCCTGTTTGACTACCTGCGCAAAAGCCGGTCACACGGGTTCGTGGTTTCCTTGAGCGGCGGGGCAGATTCTTCGGCGGTTGCCTGTTTGGTATCGCTGTCACTGGAAATGGCGCTGGCGGAGCTCGGGGCGGACGGACTGCGGCAGAAATTGGCGCACATCCGATCTCTCCCGGAAGAACTCAACGCAAGAACTTTGACCAACGCCTTGCTCACGACCGCCTACCAGGCCACCGCCAACAGTGGTAAAGTCACCCGCACGGCAGCGCGCTCGGTCGCCAACGCCATCGGCGCGAAACATCTCGAATTGGAAGTGGAAGAAATCCATCAAGGCTATCTCCAGGCCCTTGAGGCGGCGCTTGGACGAAAGTTGGATTGGCAGCGGGACGACCTTGCGCTGCAAAACATTCAGGCGCGGGTTCGTTCCCCAGGAATCTGGATGATTGCCAATTTGAACAACGCACTGCTGCTTTCAACGAGCAACCGCAGCGAGGCGGCAGTCGGCTACGCCACGATGGATGGTGATACCAGTGGCGGCCTGAGCCCGATCGCGGGCATTGACAAGGCATTCCTTCGTCAATGGCTGCGATGGTTGGAGACAAAAGGGCCGGAAGGCTTGCACAAAATTCTCGCACTGGCTGATGTAAATCAGCAAACGCCCACGGCGGAGCTGCGCCCGGCTGACCGCCATCAAACCGATGAGGATGATCTGATGCCTTACGATGTGCTGGACGCAATTGAACGCGCGGCCATCCGCGACAAGAATTCTCCGGTCGAGGTTTTTGAACTCATGCGTGGCCAGTTTTCGAACTACACACCTCAACAACTTGGCATCTGGGTGGAACGTTTCTTCCTGCTTTGGTGTCGCAACCAGTGGAAGCGCGAACGCTACGCGCCCTCATTCCATCTCGACGACGAGAATCTTGATCCGAAGACGTGGTGCAGGTTTCCAATTCTGTCGGGGGGATTTGAAGTTGAACTGGCGGAACTCCGCCAGCATCTGATGCAGTTGAGGTGACTCGCAGTCGAAGCTGCCACGGACCGAAGTGGTGAGGTGGCAATTTGCCTTGCCAGAAATGCAGGTGATTCCTACGTTCGCGTCTAGACTTCTGGAGCACTCATGGATTTAGGCCATCAAACCGATGCCAGGCTGCCAACCCCGTCCGGGTGCTCTGCGCATTTCCCCCCTTTGGAGACCCCTCATGCAGATTGATGAAGCATTTGTTGATTCCCAAGCACCCAATGCCGCCGCCATCAAGAACGCGCGCGGCGTGGTGATCAAAAAGAAATTGGTGGGACTGTTCCGTTCGTCAGATGGCACGCTATTGTTCGGTGACTGCAAAGGCAGCGGCGCTGATAACTATCGTCCCTCCGCCGACTTCTCTGATCCGACCAAGCCGGTGTATCGTTGCACTTGTCCGAGTCACCAGTTTCCGTGCAAACATTCGCTGGCGTTGATGTACGCTCACGCCCAAGGGCAAAAGTTTTCGGAAAAGGAAGTGCCAGCCGACATCACGGAAAAGCGCGCGAAGATAGAGAAGCGGGTCGAGAAGAAAAAGGTCGAGGCCGATAAGCCACACAAGGTCAATACCAGCGCGCTCAAGAAAAAGATCCAGACCCAACTCGACGGCCTGGGCCTGCTCGAATCGCTGGTGAATGATCTCATCCGCTCCGGACTCGGCACGCTCAACGCCAAGTCCGCCCGGCAGATCGAAGAACAGGCCAAGCAGCTCGGCAATGCTTATTTGCCCGGCGCGCAAAACGCCTTGCACGCTTTGACCGGCTTGTTCTATCGCGCGCAGATCAGTTCCGAGGACGAACTGAAGGCGTCAGAGCGGGAACGGATTTACAGCACGGCACTCGATCAGTTGAACCGACTGCACTCGCTTTGCAAGCAGGGCCGCAAGTATCTCAGCACCTGCCTCGAAGATCCGGAACTAAAGCCCGAGACCGAATCCGACATCGCCGCCTGGCTCGGACATGCCTGGCAATTGCGCGAACTCAAGGACGCCGGCCTGGTTCAGACCAATGTCGAACTGCTCCAACTCGCCTTCAATTCGCACGATGACTGGACGCGCCGGGAGTTCGTTGAGACGGGCGTCTGGTTGAATCTCCAGACCGGCGCGGTACAGTTGACGAGGAATTATCGTCCCTATCAGGCCGCTCGACATATCCGCGAGGACGACTCCTGTTTTCACGTCATGGTCTGTCCGGAACTCTGCCTCTATCCCGGCAACCTGAATCCCCGCGTTCGCTGGGAAGCCAGCCAGCAACGGCCCGCCGTCGCGCCGGACTACGCGCGCGCCCGTGAGTTCGCCAAAGCCGATTTCAAAACCGTGATCAAGGACGTTAAGACGCAGTTGAAATCGCCGCTCGGCGACCGGCATCCCGTGGCGTTGATGAAATACCACCGCCTCGCTCGCGCGGGCGAAACCGTCATCATCGAAGACGCGAGCGGTGAACGTCTCGTGCTGGCCGACGACAACTATCCCGGCGAGCCGCCGACGCTCCCATTATTGCCCATGCTGCCGAAGCTGGTGCAAAGCGAGCAGGTCATGCTGGTGCGCTTCCAACACGATCTGGATGCGCAAACCCTCCGCGCCAAGCCACTGAGCATCGTCACGGACAGCGACGTCATCCGGCTCACCTACTAACCCGCAACGCGCTTTCATTCCATGAGCCTCGCCTTGATTCAGGAATCCGCTAAAGAAGTCCGCCGCCTCGCCATCGCCGGCAGCTCGCTGGCCGTCGGCGATTTTCGGCTCAAGAAACTCATCCCGCCGCTCGAACAAGCCGGCGCGAAAGTTCCCGTCTTTGCCCAGGTCGCCAAGGCCATCGGCGATGTCGTGAACGGCAAGGAAGCCGATTCCGCCGCGAATCTGCTGAACCTCAGCACGCTGCTCAACGCCATCCTTTACACCCAGGGCCAGACCAACGCCGACGGTGAACTGCGCGAACTCGAAGTGTTCCCGTCCAACAGCGTCAGCACCCGCACCAGTGCGCGCGTGCTCAAGCCCATCGTGCATGCGCTCACCAGCACGGGCGGTGGCCGATTCGAGACGGTGAAGTCCGCCGTCGAGCGCAATGCGTTCAACGACCTGCGCCTGATTGATCCCGCAATCCAGGCGCTCGGTGATGTTTATCCCGAACTCGCCGATCTCGTGGCGGAAAAAATTCTGCCCGGTTTTGGCCCGGGCATTGTGCCGTTACTCAAGTCCGGATTGGATCTTAAGGGCAAGAAGCAGGACGCGCGTCGCCTGCAAATCATGCAGCAGCTTGATCCCGCCGGAACGCTGCCGCTCTGCAAGACCGCGCTCGAAGACGGCTCGGTCGAAGTCAAAGCCACCGCCATCGCGTGCCTCGGCAAACATGAAGACTGCCTGCCGCTGGTTCTCGAACAGGCGAACGCCAAGAACAAACAACTCCGTGCCGCCGCGCTCGAAGCCCTGGCGGAACACGACCGCCCGGAAGTCACGAAGCTGTTCACCGAACTCGTCAAAGGCAAGGCGCTGGACATTCTCGCTGGCCCATTCCGCAAACTGGAAAACAAGCAGGTGTTGAAATCGCTGTTAGGGGAAGGCAAGCAGTCGTTTGACGCACTCCTTAAGGGCGACGAAGATCAGTTCGTCCGCTACTGGGAGGTTCTCACGGTCTTGGGCGGACGAAAGGACGGCGAGATTGAAGAATTCTTGTTGGAGTGCTTCAGCCAGCCCGACAAGTTCGCGAAGGTCAAATCCCCCAAGAAATCAATCGTCACCCACTCTGACCTTACAGTTCGACTCGTCGAACTGCTCTACGAGATTGGCACACCAAAGACGCTTGAAGCTGTGTTGGCCAAGCGAGATGTGCTTCCTCTCTCGGCGTTCCATCAAGTCCTTCAAAGCGCACTTCGGACTTGGGCGCCAGACAAGGTCTTTACCGAGTTTTCGCCACTGCTAGAACAGAGGAAAGGAGCAGGCAAGGAGAAGTCCGAGTTGCTGGAGCGTGTTTTCTATGCTTCCAGCCACGGACGCGGCGCAGCTCTGCTCAACCGCTATGTCCCTGAAGACGATGAAACTGAAGACGCACTCACCATCACCTTGGACGCTCGCTGGCTGGATGCCGCGATCAAAGCCGACCGACCGGAGTCCGTGTGTTCTCTCGCCCGGCCCGGCCATAAAGGTGTCGTCACTTATCTGCTCAAACTGGTCGAGGGAAAAAACAAACTCCGGCTCGGCCTCGTCATCGAAGCGCTGGCCCGCTGCCAATACCCGAAGCTCACAGACCTCTACCTTGAATTGGTCGCCAAGGCCACGAAAGGCTCGAAGCGCTGGGATTATGATTTGCAGCAACTGATCGAAACCGCGCGCTACCTGCCTCCGACCGACCTGCCTCGGCTCGAAGAATTTGCCGGGAAGCTCGACCAGAATTATCAGGACCATTTCCTCGAAGCCATCGCGCCGCTGCGCCCGACGACTCAACCCAATTAACCCTGAAGCCTATGCCCAAAGAAAAAGCCAACGACCTGCGTCAGCCAGCGGAAATCCTCTTCGCCGAGGAAATCGACGCGCTCATCAAAGCTGAGAAGCATCCCGTTCCTGCCGGTTGGCGCATGTCGCCACGCTCGGTGCTCACATACATTTGCGGCGGCAAATGCGGCAAGCTCGACATCACACCGAAATACATCGGCCACCAGCGTCTCGTCGAAATCGCCATCTCGACGCTCGTCACGGATCGCGCGTTGCTGCTCATCGGTGAACCCGGCACGGCCAAGTCGTGGCTCTCCGAACACCTCGCCGCCGCCATCAACGGCGATTCCACCAAGGTTGTTCAAGGCACAGCGGGCACGACGGAGGAACAGATTCGTTACACCTGGAACTACGCCATGCTCATCGCGCGTGGCCCGAGCAACGAATCGCTCATCAAAAGCCCCATCTATCGCGCGATGGAATCCGGCAGCATCGCGCGCTTCGAGGAAATCACTCGTTGCGCTTCGGAGGTGCAGGACGCGCTCATCTCGTTGATGTCGGAAAAGCGTCTTTCTGTTCCGGAACTCGTGACTGAAGTCCCGGCGCAACGCGGCTTCTCCATCATCGCCACGGCGAACACACGCGACCGCGGCGTCAACGACATGTCCGCCGCCTTGAAGCGCCGCTTCAACATTGTCGTGCTGCCTGCGCCCGCCGATCTGGACACGGAAGTTTCCATCGTTACCAAACGCGTTGGTGAACTGGCATCCAACCTCCAGCTCCACGCGAAGATTCCCGACGAAGAAGCCATCATGAAAGTCGTGACCATCTTCCGTGAACTGCGCGCCGGCCAGACGCTCGACGGCAAGAACAAGGTCAAGACGCCCTCCGGTGTGCTCTCGACCGCAGAAGCGATTTCGCTCCTCGCGAACAGCATGGCGCTCTCCGGCAATTTCGGCGACGGCTCGGTCAGCGACCATGACCTCGCGTCCGGCCTGCAAGGCGCGGTCATCAAGGATGACGAGAAAGACGTGGTTGTCTGGAAGGATTACCTCGCGAACGTGATGAAGAAACGCGGCGCAAGCTGGCGCGGGCTATTCACGGCGTGCTCGGAGCACGTGGGGGAATAACAAAAATGCGTGGCGACGTTGTCCATAGAGTTTATGGCGTTCATGAGGGGCGAGAGGCGGATGTATGTTTTGGCACGTATCGAAGTGTTGCTGAAGCCAAAGAGGCGATTGATCGCCTCCTCAGAGGTCACGGAAAGAGTTGGGCTCAGAAGTATCACGACAAGGGATTCGTCATTCGCGAAACGCTCGTAGAGACGGATTTTCAAATACCACTCCTCCCCAAGCCGCGTGATAAGTATGTGGTGAAAACGGTCGCCAAGCCCAATCGGCCGGGGACATGGGACTCAACTATTGTGCAGGTCTTCCGCCGCGTCCCTGGCGGAGGTGAACTGGAACAAATATGTGAATTTGAACGCAACTACAGCTTGTTGCAAACCTTCGAGCCGTTTCGACAAGGTGGCCGCGAGTTCGCGCTTATCTCGCGTAGTTACACCAAGACCGCCGTGCTGGACCTTGCTTCAGGTCAGGTGATCGCTGAGGAAACAGAAGGCTCACCTGGAGCAGGTTTCTGTCCCGTGGGATTCTATGTTCCAGATTGGTGGGACATACATGACGGTTCAATTATCCCCGGAAGTCATCACTGGAACAGTGACAAGGAATGGCCTCGCGGAACGTTTGGATTTGTGTGGGGCTGCCACTGGGGAGACGATTCGTCCTGGAAAATTCAGTATCTTGATCTGCGTTCAGTCGAGGCAGGAGTTATCAAGCGGGAGGAACGGTTCGGTTACGTTGAACTCGCCACCCACGGCTATCTGTCGCCGAGTCTCAATCCAACGCTGACAACAGCCGACAAGCCTTCCGCTCCACCACCGTTCATTTCGATTGAGCGATACGAGGGAGATACTCGTCTCAGGTTTGCCGTCGAGATGGGATTCGAACTGGACACGGGACGTTGCCGCGAGTGGCGACGCCTGCGCATCTCCGAAATGGAAGGCCCGGAGACATCCTAAGCATGCCCACCGCTCCCCACATCTTCGGCGTCCGCCACCTGTCCCCGGCGGCAGCGTGGCATTTGCGGCAGTTGCTCGACCGCGTGCGCCCGAAGCTGGTGTTGATCGAAGGCTCGGATGACGCGGACGAATTGATTCCGCACATTGTCAGCCCGAAGTCCAAGTTGCCCATCGCCATTCTCGCCTACACGTCCGATGCTCCGGTGCGGACGTTTTGCTATCCGTTGGCGACCTATAGTCCGGAATATCAGGCGCTCGCTTGGTGTCAGCAGAACAAGGCCAAGGCGCGCTTCATGGATTTGCCGTCGTCGGTCTTCCTCGGCCTGATGGATCGCGATGACGGCGCGGCTGTTGTTGAACAGGAGAAAACTGAGAAAACGGAGAAGGAGAAGAAGGAAAAACCAACCCTGGCCCAAATCGTCGGTGGCGAAGCGGAGGACGAAGACGAAGAGGCCACTCCCATCGTCGAGGAAAAGCCCAAGCGCGATTCGGTTTACGACCGGGTCGCTGAACTTGCGGGTGAACCCAACTACGAAACGTATTGGGAACGCCACTTCGAGCAGTTGCGCGCCGCGGACAGTTATTGGAACGCCGCACGCAGCTACGGCGCAGAATTGCGCGAGTTGGAGGATTTCTCCACACGTCACGCCGCCGAGAATCTGGTGCGCGAGGCTTACATGCGCCGCAAGATTCAGCAGGCCATCGCGGAAGGGTTCAAGCCGGAGCAGATCGTCGTCGTCACCGGCGCATTCCACGCCACTGCGCTTGGCCCGGACCTGCCGCCGATGACCGATGAGGAATTCGCCAAGCTGCGTAAGCGCGAGTCGAAGATGACACTCATGCCGTATTCGTTTTTTAAGCTGTCGTCCCAGTCGGGTTACGGCGCAGGCAATCACGCCCCGGCCTACTTCGAGATGGTGTGGAACTGTTACAACGAAAACACCGCTGCTGGTTTGCCAACACTGTTTCTCACCAACGTTGTTCGCGAACTGCGAGCCTCAGGGACATTCCGCTCCACGGCGGAGGTCATCGAAGGCGTGCGGCTCGCCGAGGCGATGGCTGGCATGAAAGGTTCGCTGCCGACCTTGCGCGAATTGCAGGATGCCGCAGTAACGTTGCTCGGGCAGGGCGACCCGGCGGTGGTGCGGGAATCGTTGTTGCGAGTAGAAGTCGGCACGGCCATCGGCGCGCTGGCCAAGGGCGTCAGCCAGACTTCGATTCAGGATGATTTCTATCGGGAGTTGAGCCGGCTCAAGCTGGAGCAGTTCAAGGCCAGCGTGAAACGCGACCTTGATCTCGACCTCCGCGAGAATCGCCGCGTGAAGACCGCAGAAGCGGCGTTCCTCGATTTGCATCGTTCCAGCTTTCTGCATCGCCTCGCCGTGCTCGAAGTGCCGTTCGCCAAAAAGGTCGCCGTGCGACAGGACGGAACGACGTGGGCCGAACGCTGGGCGCTGCAATGGACGCCCGAGGCCGAGATTGCCATCGTCGAAGCGGTGTTGCTCGGTGAAACCATCGAG
>DAOLDN010000042.1:0-13323 GCA_035327385.1 Verrucomicrobiota bacterium
CCTAGGAGGGCGCCGGTTGCTGTGGGTTGCCGTTGGCGGTGGAGATAACCGCCGGTGTAGATGCCGTGACGGCTCAAGAGGTCGCCGTTCAACGTGACGAAATCGCAGCCGGCATGGCCGTTCTGGATCTGCGCCGTTGCGGTCGGAAGATCGGACGCGATGAACGTGCGGCCCAACAGCGATTTCAACAGTTTTTCCACGGACGGATCGGCCTTCACGATTTTGAGCGCGTGGACAATTTCACCCTGGTTGAGGATGCGGTTGGTGAGTTCACCATTGTCGGGCGACATATCGCCGCCAAAACCAAGCTGGCTGTCGTCCTTGTGTTCGATGGACAGCGCCGCGACGCTCGCGCGACCGGCCTTGGTATTGGCGAGGTCGGAAAGAATCTGTTGCGCGGACTCGGGCTGTTCTGTGAGCACGAGTTGCAGGTGATGGCCGAGGGCGTTCTCGACTGCGACAACGTAATTCTCCGGCACGCGGATCTTGTCCGCGAGCGAGCCGATGACGGCCTGCGACTTGCGCAACGCGGCGACCGCGCCGGCACTGAAACCTTCGTGCGAACCCTGCAACTGTTCGAGCACGGTGAGCTTGGAACGTTTCTCGGCCTGAAGCTGCAACAGCTTGTCCTGCTCTGCGCTGGAACTCTGGAGTTCGGACTGAAGTTCCTTCAATCGCGCCTGTCGTTGCTCCACCGTGCCGCGAGTGGTGGCGACGTTGAGCTTCTCGGCCTCGACGTTCACGGAGAATTCGTGCAAACGCGATTCGAGTCGCGTGCGTTCCTCCTCAAGCTGGATTTTCTCGGCTGAAAGTTTTTCGAGGCGCACGACGTTGCCCTGTTTCTGCAAGTCGAGCGAGTTGATCTCGTTGCGGACCCGGGTCAAATCCTGAGCGGCGGCGAAGGCGTCAGCCTGCGCGGCGCGCAGTGATTCCTGGCCTGCCTTGATCCCGTTCTCGATGTTTTGCAGCGCGGCCTGGCGTGTCTGCAAGGTCTGGCGATGCTGCTGGAGCGTGGCCTCGGCGGTGGCGAGACGTTCGCGGACGGCGTCGAGTTCCTGCGCGGTGACGTGTTTGCGTTCCTCGGCCTGGTTTATCTCGGCGGCAGCGGCGGCGTTTTGTTCGTCGAGTTCGCGCAGGCGCTGTTCGTTGAACTGGATGCGGCTCTCGTGGCGGTCGTGTTCGCTCTTCAACTGGAGACTGCGCTGTTGCGTGGCATTGATCTCCTGCTCGAGTTCGGCAAGGCGTGAACGCAGTTCGCCGATCTCGTCTTCGCAACGCAGCACGTCCGCCGAGCCGGTCTCGATCTGCGAACGCAGCGTTTCGGCTGCGGATTGTTTCTCGCGGATTTCGCCGAGCAACACGTCGAGTTGATGACGCGCGAGCTGGGTGTCGAGGTGCTGGAGTTCCTGCTGGATTTGTTTGTAGCGACGCGCCTTGCCGGCCTGGCGCTGCAACGAGCCAATCTGGCGTTTGACTTCGCGGATGAGGTCTTCGACGCGCAGCAGGTTCTGGTCTGTGTATTCCAGTTTGCGGAGCGCCTCGCGTTTCTGGCTCTTGTATTTGGTGATGCCGGCGGCTTCCTCGAAAATCATCCGGCGATCCTCGGGCTTGGTGGAGAGGATTTGCGTGATGTTGCCCTGCGCCATGATGCTGTAACTGGTCTTGCCGATGCCCGTGCCCATGAACAGTTGCTGCACGTCCTTGAGACGGCATGGGGTGCGGTTGATGAAATACTCGCTTCCGCCATCGCGGAAGACCCGGCGCGTGAGCGTGACTTCGTTGTAAGCGACTTCGACGCCCGCCGCGCGAAGGTTCTCTTCATCCACACCACCAAGCGTCAGGGAAACCTCCGCCATGCCCACCGGCTTGCGTCCGTCCGTGCCGTTGAAGATGACGTCGGCCATTTCGCCGCCACGAAGGGCCTTGGCGGACTGCTCGCCGAGCACCCAACGGATGGCGTCCGAGACGTTGGACTTGCCGCAGCCGTTCGGGCCGACGATGGCCGTGACGCCGGGCTGGAAATTGAGGGAAGTCTTGTCCGCGAAGGACTTGAAGCCCAAAACCGTTAAGTTCTTGAGATACATGATTTAGTTGGTGGTTACAGAATCAAAACCGTCCGGCCATGTAAAGTGGAAAACCACAATATGCAGGGCCGCACGCCCGCGCCAGCACAACTAATTGGTGAGGAACCGAGATTTGCCGTTGTGCCGCGAACCCTAAACTTTTCTATCAACTACGGTGCTTTTTCTACGCCCGGACTCGGGTTTGGTCAAACATTATTATCAAGATTTTCGGGTGAACGGGATGGAAAGCACCAAATTCCAAATTCCAAGCTCCAGAGAAATCTCAAGTTCCAAGCTCCAGATTCCAATCGCGACTCCAGCAAAACTCCGACATGAGCTTGCAGAGCTTGCTTGCGAATCGTGATACGTCGAGGCCCGTGCGGTTTGCCGGATTGAAGTTTGAGATTTGGAGCTTCTCTGGAGCTTGGAACTTGGAGCTTGGAACTTGGTTTCCGTCCAGATTTCGCTGGCAGTCCCAATCGCCGGCGCGTTACGCTCCCGGCACCATGAACACGTTCCATTTCTTCAAATCAATTCCTGTCGTCGCCGCGCTGCTGGTTTCCGCCAACGTTTCCTTCGGCCAGATGGCGAGTCAATCACCCGCAGGCGCGGATGCCACGCTCATGAAACTGTTTGGCGACATCAAAGCCTTCTCCGCTGTCTGCGACATGCGGATGCTGGACCCCGATGGCAGCCCGACGTTCAGCGGGCCGATGGATTTCGCGCTGCTCGACGGAAAGATGTGCGTGGAGGTGGATTTGTTGAAGATGACTGCCAAGGACATGCCTCCGGGCGCGGCTGAAGCCATGAAACAGGCCGGCATGGACCGCGTTATCAGCATCGTCCGCACGGACAAGAAGAATCAGGCGATCATTTATCCGGGATTGAAATCGTGCGTCGAAATGCCGTTGCCCAAAAAGCAGGCGGATGCGTTGGACGACAAATCCTCCAAGATTGAAAAGTCGGAACTCGGCAAGGAGAAGATTGACGGACGCGACTGCACCAAGAACAAAGTGGTCATCAAGAACGACAAGGGCGAGACGCAGGAATTCACGGTTTGGAACGCCGCCGACCTCAAGGATTTCCCCGTGCAGATCGAAACGGTTCAGGACGGGCAAAAGATCGTGATGCTCTTCAAGCAGGTCAAACTCGACAAGCCGGCGGCGGCGAAGTTTGAGATACCGGCGGATTACAAGAAGTACGACGACATGGGCTCGTTCATGCAGGCGATGATGGCCAGGATGATGTCCGGCGGGCAGTAACGGGCGCAATTAACCCATTGAAAGTGTGGCGGCTGGTTGCAACTGCCCGAACCGCTCACGGTGGCAAGGGCGCTCTGCAACGTATTGACGGACTTGTAATGATGAACTTCTTTCACTGCCTTGAACGACGTTTGCGAACCTGATTTGCGAGGAAGAGCAAGCCGCCAATGCTAAAGAGAACCATGACGGACGGTTCCGGAATGACAGAGAATACAAGGTTGTCCAAACACCAGCCATGACTGGGAATCTCAACGCGAATCAAATCGTAAAAATCCGGACTGAGATAGAAGGTTTCAAATACTGGAACCCCGACTCCATTGAACGCGCTCGCGATCAAATTGGTAGCAACAACGGAACCGTCACTCCGGTATCCCACAAACTGCACGGTGGCTGGTGGTGGATGGTCTCCGGCATAGGGGGATAAATCCACGGAGAACAGATTGAAAAGTGCGCTGTCAATTTGGCTGAAAGCAATCGTGTTTGTAATTGACGATCCTCCAACCAAATACGCCGTGCCGTTGTCAGGCCAGACACCGTACGGACCTTGATAGCGAGTAACGCCCTGCCAAAACAAATGGCTTCCCAAAAGATAAAAATTCATCCCTGATTCCACGTAGCTGGCAGCAGTCCAGCCTTGCCCTGGTGTCAATATCGGAGGGCCTTCGAATTTGACCATAAACGTCCCCTGCCCGGGGCACAGCGTTGCCGCCAACAATAAAACCAACATTGCATGTTTCACATATCCTCCACGATTGCTTTGCTCATTGACAGCCATCCACCGTCACCCACGCCTCGCCAGAATAGTCTGGTTTGTGTGGCAGGAAAGCTGAGTCATACACAATAACCGAATACGTGCCTTGGTCTTCGCAGGTAATCGGCGACTGGATGACATACGTCGAGTCATTTGCCCCTGCGATGGGCGAGCCGTCCTTGTACCACTGAATGCAAGCCGGATCGAACGCCGTGCTCAATGTGAAGGTGACCGGCTGAGACGGATTCTGCACCTGGACTTGACCATGTGGGCTGATTTCAACCGGTGCTGTGCCCCTTATGTTCAGCGTGATGGGTGTACCCAGAAACGCCCCATAAGCGTTGGCGAAGACAGCGGAGTATTCACCGGCGTCCTCTCGTTGCACGTTGTTCAGGATTAGTTGCGCCCGCCAGCGTTCATTCACCAGCGTGCAAGTGCCCGATGCCCCGGGAATTGGCACCTGATTGCGACGCCACTGGAAATGGGGGATGTCACAGCCAGTGGTATCACTCACCGTGGCAAAGTCCGTGAGGGTCACGCCGTTTTCGCCTGGATCGGCATCAACCGGCTCCAGTTCATCGAATTTGATATTCACAAACGGAGCATCGCCTTTGACGTGCAATCGAGCGGGCGAGCTGCGGAGCGCATAGGGCCAGTTCTGCACACGAACGTAATAGACGCCGGCGTCGCCGCACGAAACGCCGCTCAAGTTCAACGTGGGCGAGGTTGCTCCGGAAAGGAAAGCGCCGTCTTTGTACCATTGGTAGGCGGTTGCTCCGGGTGCGGTGACAGTGAACGAAACGGAATCGCCCGCCGCCACGGCCCAACTCGTGGGATGACTCGATATGGTCAATGGTGTGCTGCCAGGAGGATTGGCCAGTTCCACATACAGCGCTTTCAGCACCGGACCGGCACAGATGTCGCCCCGGCAGAAGTCGCGCAGCAGCGTTGTCCGGACTTCGAGATACCTGCCCCTGATGTTGATGCCAGTGGGCATCACGCCGCCGGACTGAACACGCTGAAAAGGCCAGGAAGGGAGTTCTGTGATGTGATTGGCCGCGCGCACTTCGACGACAACATCGGCCCCCGATGGTATTTCCGCAACTGTTTTGACCCGCGTCCAGACCGTGTTCTTCACGTTGCACATGTTTGACAGCATGAGCCTTGCTTTGTAGCAAGGCGTAGCTCGCACATCGGACGGGCCGCGTCTTTCCATTTCTTGGCAAATATCCACCGGCAATTGCCAAAATACCGCAGTCGGGGAGAAATCCCGCGTTGTCGCCCACTGCGTGCGAAAGACGTTCGTCATTTCTACTTTTCAGGTTTCGTTTTCGGAATTTTGGATTTACGCTGCCGGTGGCAAAGCAAACCACCGTATGCGCATCCTCAATCTCAATCCAGACACGGACATCGGCGCGAGCGCGTGGGTGGTGGAGATTGACGGGCATCGGATACTGCTGGATTCGGGCATGCACCCCAAACGCGAGGGGCGCGCGGGGCTGCCGCTGTTCAAGGCGGCGATGGACGAGGACGTGGATGCCGTCGCCATCTCGCATTGCCACCATGATCACGTGGGTTCGCTGCCGGTGGCGTTGAGATATTTTCCCAAAGCCCACGTGCTGATGCCGGAGTTGAGTTACTTCATCATCGAACGCGTGCTTCACAACTCCGTCAACGTGATGACGCGCCAGCGCGACGAACTGGGGTTGAAGGAATATCCACTCTACACGCACGACGAAGTGGACGACATCGCCCCGGTGTTCCAGGGATTTCGGTACAATCGCGAGGTGGAATGGGCCGCGTATCAGAAGACGCGCGCCGGGTTTGCGTCGCCGACGCTGGAATTCTTCGACGCCGGCCACACGCTCGGCTCGGCCGGCATCATGATCCGTGGCCGCAAGGAAACGTTGTTTTACACGGGCGACGTTTGCTTCCACGACCAGACCATCCTTCGCGCAGCGCGGTTTGAGGATGTGAAGGCGGACGTGCTGATCATGGAAACCACGCGTGGCAACAGGCCCGTGACGAAAGGTTTCTCCCGCGAAAAGGAGATCGAACGTCTCACCGCCGCCATCCAGTCGGCGCTCAAACGCAAGGGTTGCGTGATGATTCCGTCGTTCGCGCTGGGACGCACGCAGGAAATGCTCGCGTTGCTCTCGCTGCTGATGAAGGAGGGCAAACTCAAGTCGCAGCCCGTTTACATCGGCGGGCTGGGCCGGGTGTTCACGGAGATTTACGACCTTGAAGCCCATCGCGCCCATCGCCAGCACACCAATCTCCAGTTGCACGAGGCGCTCAATCTCATCGTCCTCGACCACAAACAGGCCGCGCAAATGAAACTCTCCGGCGGACGGCTTTTCGTCCTGACATCGGGAATGATGAACGAAAATACGGCCGCCCACGACCTCGCCGTGCGCATGATGGGCGACGAGCGGCAATCCATTTTCTTTGTCGGTTACGCCGACCCGGACACACCCGGCGGTCGTCTCAAGGCGGCGAAGCACGGGGAGACGTTCGTATTCAGCGCCGGCGCAGGCCGCGTCACAAAAAAATGCGAGGTGCTGGATTTCGATCTCACCGCGCACGCCAATCGCGACGATTTGCTGGATTTCGTGGGACAGGTTTCCCCTCGCGCCGTGCTGTTGACTCACGGCAACAACGAATCGCGCCTGTGGTTCGAGGAACAAATCCGCGCGCGCCATCCCAAGATCAAAATCATCCAGCCAAAACCGGGCGTGGCTGTGGACGTTTGACCGCATCGCCGTTCAACATCGTTATGAGCCAGACCCACTTTGTTGGATTTCTGACAGCATCGGCCCTTGCCGTTGCCTTCACGGCACAGGCCACCAATTCTTTTCCCGTCGCCATTCGCGTGGACGCGGCAAAAACCATGGGGCCGCTGCGGCCCATCTGGCGATTCTTTGGAGGCGACGAACCGAATTACGCCACGATGAAGGACGGCCAGAAGTTGCTGGCCGAATATGGCAGGTTGCGACCCAGGGACGTTTACTTCCGCACGCACAATCTGCTCACTTCCGGCGACGGCACGCCCGCGCTCAAGTGGGGTTCAACGGACGCTTACACGGAGGACGCGCAAGGCAATCCCAACTACAACTGGAAGATTCTCGACCGGATGTTCGACTCTTACCTCGAACGCGGCGTCAGGCCGTACGTGCAAATTGGTTTCATGCCACAGGCGCTTTCAACGAAGCCCGAACCGTATCGCCACGAATGGCGGCCCGGCCTGCCTTACGAACGCATCTACACCGGCTGGGCGTATCCACCGAAGGATTACGCGAAGTGGGGAGAACTGGTTTATCAATGGGTGAAACACTGCGTCGAACGCTACGGCAGGGAGGAGGTCGAAACGTGGTATTGGGAAACGTGGAACGAGGCGAACATCGGTTACTGGCGCGGCACACCACAGGAATTCCACAAGCTGCACGATTACGCCATTGACGCCGTGCGCCGCGCTCTGCCGACGGCACGCGTCGGCGGGCCGGACAGCGCCGGAAGCGGCGGCCAGTGGTCTCGGAATTTTTACGAACATTGCCTGCGCGGAACAAATTACGCCACCGGCAAGATTGGCACGCCGCTGGACTTCGTCGCCTTCCACGCCAAAGGCTCGCCCAGCTACACGAACAACCACGTC
Source organism: Verrucomicrobiota bacterium (assembly GCA_035327385.1). Classification (GTDB taxonomy): domain Bacteria; phylum Verrucomicrobiota; class Verrucomicrobiia; order Limisphaerales; family JADLHS01; genus DAOLDN01. The sequence continues at coordinate 7,729 of DAOLDN010000042.1, forward strand.
CGCATGGGCATCGCGAATCATTTGCGCGTGATTGACGACGGTTTCGGCCTGGTCGCGTCATTTCCCGAATTGAAGAACACGCCCATTGTCATCGGCGAATCCGACCCCGAAGGTTGCGCGGCGTGTCAGGGGCCGTCGTTCAGCTACCGCAACGGCACGGTGTATTCCAGTTACACCGCTGCGAGCTTCGCGCGCAAACATGATCTCGCCGACAAACACGGTGTCAATTTTGAGGGCGCGCTGACGTGGGCGTTCACGTTTGAAGACCAGCCTTACTTCGCAGGCTTCCGGCAACTGGCCAGTTGCGGCCTGCCGCTGCCGGTTTTCAACGTCATCCGCATGTTCAGCCAGATGAACGGCAACCGCGTGTCAGCCGACAGCAGCGCCGCCGTGCCGTTGGACGAAATCATGCGCATCGGCGTGAGGCAGAATGCCGACGTTGGCGCCATCGCCAGTCTGGACACCAACTCCCTCCGCGTGCTTGTCTGGCATTATCACGATGACGACATTCGCGGACCTGAAGCCGCCGTGGAACTCGCCGTAGCCGGATTGCCCGCCAACGCCAGCGAATCGAAACTCACCCACTATCGCGTGGATGAATTTCACAGCAACGCCTACGACGCCTGGCGGCGCATGGGTTCACCCATCGCGCCCAACGCCCGCCAGTATCAACTGCTTCAGGAGGCGTCGAATCTGGCGACGTTGACGAACGCGCCCGCCACAATCCGCGTGGAGGACGGCAAGGCGACGCTCAAGTTCACGCTCCCGCGACAGGGAGTGTCCCTGCTGGTTCTGGATTGGAACAAATGACAAGACCGCGCGTCGCTCCGATTTGAAACAGAAATCGCGGCAACATCCCGACATGACTGATTCCCCTGCTCCAACATCCGCAACCATTCCCGACCCGGAAAGGTTCGAAGCCGCCATGCGCCGTTTCGACGAGGAAAATTCCCGCGATCCCAACAGCGTGACCGTGGACGGCCAACCTCAGCCGCGCGAACTGGTCTATGCCCGATGGCTCACAGACTGGGTGCTGCGGCTCAAACCAGACGCGTCCGAAGCCCTGCGCCTCGCCGCCCGCAGCCAGCACATCTGCCGTTGGATGAGTCCGCGAAGCTCATTCCCGATGACGCGCGCCGGCTACCTCCAGTGGCGCGCCGAACTGAAAAAGTTTCACGCGCAAAAAGCCGGTGAGATTCTGCATGAAGTCGGCTACGCTGAAGATTTTATCCGCAATGTGCAAAATTTGAACCTGAAAAAGAACTTTCCGCAGGACGCCGAATGTCGCGTGCTGGAGGACGCGCTTTGCCTCGTGTTTCTGGAACGCCAGTTTGCCGACCTCGCCGCGAAATCAGACGACGACAAAATGATCAACGCCCTGCAAAAGTCGTGGAAGAAGATGACACCCGCCGCGCACACAGAGGCTTTGAAGCTGCAATTCGGCCATCGAGAAAAACTATTGGTGAATAAAGCCTTGTCAGAGTGAAGCGACGAGTATTGACCTGCGAGGTTCGTGGTCAATCGTTCCATTCGTAAAAGACATAAATTCCCGGTTTGGCTTCTTTGATCTCTGCATGGTTCGCCGCAGACCAATTATCAGATTGCAGGCGATAATCCGGTGGGCCGACAATTACTCCGAAGTCGGCCCTGAAGAACCCTCCACATATTATTGCCACGCTTTCTGGCGTTTTGTTCGTGGACAACAGAATATGAACCTCAGGGATTTCTTCATTATGCATCTTTGAACCCCATTGTTGCGTAATAAACGTCGCACGTTCCCGAGGTGACAATTGGACAGATAGGCCGTCTTTTGAATACCACGCGGAAGAACTGTTCGTGGGCAACTGACCCGCTTGGAATCGCGCGAGTATATCCATGGCCCAAGGTTGAAGCTGCGCAAGGTTTGGAGCGGCCTGAACATCCTCCACCAAGTCGTTAATCGTTTGGTCGATGTACTTTTCGCCTCTGAAGTCTCGGATAATGCGACCAGGAGCGCTCCTTCGGTCAAGCAGTCCCCACACGAGAACTGAAGCGATTAACAATCCATAGAGGCTTGCGACAGTTGCACCTACCCTCCTTTTCTTGCGAGTGAACAGAAATACGCCGACCAGCAAAGGCGCGACTACCACGAACACGACACAGACCAGCAAGAGTAAGAACTTGACTGACATACTTGGACTAAGCGTTGATAGCTCTAAATCTTCACGGGCCTCGGCAGCAGTGGTGAAACCTCCCTCCAGATGGCAGCTTCGATGTTTGGAATGGTGGCCATCGCGTCAATCACACGGATGCGCTGCGGTTCGGAAGCCGCAATCGCCTGATAGCCGCGAGCCACGCGTTCAAAGAATGAACGGTCGGCCTCTTCGATCCGGTCGCGCATGAACGGCAACGTCGCCTGCCGTTGCATCAATCGCTCCTGGCTCACCTCGTAGGGAACGGTCATCAGCAACGTCACATCGGGCCGCGTATCGCCCACCGCCGTATCAATGATGCTCTTGACCATCTGCAAATCCAATTGCCGCCCGTAACCCTGATAAGCCGTCGTGGAATCATAGAACCGGTCGCACAGAACGATCTCGCCGCGGGCCAGCGCCGGCTGGATGACCTCCCGCACCAGTTGCGCGCGACTCGCGTTCATCAGCAGCAATTCCGTCTCTGACGTCATCGCATGGTTTGCATCGCTGTGCTTGAGCGTGTGACGGATTTCCTCGCCGATGGGCGTGCCGCCCGGCTCGCGAAACGTACGAACCGTGTAACCGTTGATCTGAAGCTCGCTTGCCAGCAGCGAAATCTGCGTCGTCTTGCCGCAGCCTTCCGTGCCCTCGAATGTGATGAACAAGCCTCGCACGATTTATGATTTACGATTTATGATTGGTGATTTGTGCTTCCACGTGTTGCGTGTTGCGTATTGCGTCAAGTAACTGCGGAGCGTTCTGCCCATTCTTGACGCAATACGCAACACGCAAAACGTCCTCAAATCTTCTTCAACTTCGGCCCTTTGGGTGAATCCTCTATGACCCAGCCCTTTGCCTTCAATTCGTCGCGGATGGCGTCGCTGCGTTTGAAATCCTTCGCCTTGCGAGCCGCCTGCCGTTCTTCCAGCAATGCGACGATTTCCGCCGGCGCTTCTTCTGATTGAACCTTGGCACCGATGCCGAGAACAGAATCGATCCTTTCCCATGCAGCCAGCGCCGACGCCGCTTCCGCCACGCTCAACGAATTCTCCGCCAGCCGCCGGTTCGTTTCGCGCACCCATTCAAACACAACTCCCCACGCGCCGGAAATGTTTAAGTCATCGTCCAAGGCGGCGGTGAAATTGGTGGCAAGGTCTGCGGGAGCGCCGGTCTCCGACCCGGCTCGTTGGAGTTCACGCTTCAGCGTGTCCCCCGAACAATCCCGCATGCGGGATTGAACTCCACCCAGTTCGCGCAGCTTGCCCACGCACTCGTCAATCCGCGCCAGCGCTGTCCGCGCGCCCTGCAATCCGTCCAGCGTGAAGTTGAACGTCTCGCGATAGTGCGCCGTGAGCAGCAGATAACGGATTTCGCGTCCGCTGGACCCTTTCGCCAGCAAATCGCGCAGCGTGAAAAAGTTTCCGAGCGATTTGCTCATTTTCTTGCCTTCGACCAGCAGGTGCGCGCCGTGCAGCCAGTATTTGACGAACGGTTTGCCGGTCGCGCCTTCGCTTTGCGCGATTTCGTCCTCGTGATGCGGAAACTTCAAATCCTCCCCGCCCAGATGCAGGTCGAACGTCTCGCCCAGCGCCTTCATGCTCATGGCGGAACATTCGATGTGCCAGCCGGGGCGGCCTTCGCCGAGCGTTTCGCTTTTCCAGAACACGTCGCCGTCCTCCGGGGAGCGCGCCTTCCACAGGGCGAAATCGGCGAGCGATTCCTTTTCGTATTCGTCCGACGCAACGCGTTCGCCGGCGCGCATTTCGTCGAAGTTCAACTTCACCAACTGGCCGTAATTGCAGCCGCAGCCGCGGTATTTTTCGATTGAGAAATAGACCGAGCCGTCGTTCGCCCGATACGCGACGCCTCGCGCCAGAAGTTTTTCGATGAGCGCGATGATTTCAGGAATGTGTTCGGTCGCACGCGGTGTCTGGTGCGGCTCCTTGCAGTTGAGCGTCCTGAGGTCCTCGAGAAACGCTGCCTCGTATTTCCCGGTGAAATCGCGCAGGGACGTTTTCGTTTCGCGGACGCGCTTGATGATTTTGTCCTCCACGTCGGTGATGTTCATCACGTGCGTCACGACGTAGCCCTTGAATTCAAGCATGCGCCGCACGAGGTCGCCGAAGACGAACGTGCGCCAGTTGCCGATGTGCGCGAAGTCATAGACCGTCGGCCCGCAGCAATACATGCCGGCCTTCTTGCCGGTCGGATCGAGCGGCGCAAATTCCTGCACCGAGCGCGAAAGTGTGTTGAAAAACTTCAAACCCATTTTGGTCGCGCGCAGAGTAAGGCGCACCGGGCGAAAGAAAAGCGCAATTTGCGGAAGGGAGCGCCGGTCTCCGGCCTCGGCGTGTTTCAAAATCGTCTTATTGCTGGCGCAACCTGAAGAACCGCACTTCGTCGCTCCAAGAATTTGTCAGGATGTAACTGTCCGCCGAAATGACAGGCGCGTTCGTCACTATTTCCCAAACGGGCATTGTCAATGTCGGCGTCGTCTCGACCACATAGCCGCCCGCAGTCAACGGCCATGACAGCAGCGTTCCGTTGCCGCTCACGGCGATTTCAAGGCTCGGCTGGGCCAGCGAATAGAAGCGGATATTTTCAATGGTAAGCGTGGCGTTCGTGGAAGTCCCACCCATGAAACCAAAGAACAACTCATTCGTTGTGCCCGCCCATTCCGTTACATCAATCAAACGGCTTGCAGACATCGTATTCGTTGGAATGTATTTCGCTTCCAACGAAAACAAGTTGTTCGTCCCGATGCCGCATACGAGCATGTCGTCCATCGGATCACCCTCCACGGTAAAGTCGAACGCCATCGCGGTTGCACTCGATGGAAACTGGATCGGCAGCCAAGCCATCGGTGTTGATCCGGGATCACCTCCTACATTCTGCCGCTTTGGCCCACCATGTAACGCCATCAAGTTCTGTGGCGATGGCGACGTCGTGCGCAACCGCAGTCGCAGCACTGCCGAATTGTAGAGATTCACAAGTGACTGCCCGCCTTGCAGCGCGGTGTTGCCCACATAATTGAACCCTTGCGTCACCCATTCGCCGGCTTGCGCCGCTGCATCGCGGACTTCCGACGAAACTTCACCCACGATTTGGATCGGCCCGACCACGCCTTGCACGATTGCATCCGCGCCATTGCCAAAGAGCGGAACGATGAGCTGGAAAAGATTCTGAGATGGCAGCGGCTCTAGCGCGAGTTGATTCGCTTCTCCCGGGGTCTGATGATACGCATCGCCAGGCGACAATATCGCGACCGACGGTGGGAATTGCAGACTCACACCCGGCAGCCGCGAGTATTCATAGCTGCGTTTGAATCCGAGCGGGTTGGCCGGATATATCGGGCTGGCGACGGACAGGCCGTACCATGACATCGGGTAACTGTGAGCCTCCCAAAATCGAATGCCCGCGT
>DAOLDN010000043.1:0-13231 GCA_035327385.1 Verrucomicrobiota bacterium
CGCCTCGATCAACGCGTCCACACTGGCGAGGTCGAGATGTGTTGTGGGTTCGTCCATCAACAGCAGGTTCGGAGGGTTGAGCAACAGCTTCACCAGAGCCAGTCTGCTTTTCTCGCCGCCGCTCAGAACGCTGACGGGTTTGAAGACGTCGTCGCCGCGAAACAGGAAGCTTCCGAGCACCGTGCGGACGGTTTGCTCGGTGATCCGTTGCGGCGTGTCCAGCGCCTCCTGCAAGACTGTGTGCCGGGGATTGAGCATGGCGGCGCGGTGCTGGGCGAAATAGCCGTGGTGCGTGTTGTGTCCCAGGCGTCGTTCGCCCGCCAACGGGTGCAACACGCCCGCGAGCAACTTCAGCAACGTGGATTTGCCAGCGCCGTTCGGCCCGACGAGCACGATGCGCTGTCCGCGTTCGGCGATGAAGTCGAGATTTTCGTAGATCAAATTCCGTGGCGACGACTTCCCGTCGCCGGAAGGCGGCAATGGAGACTCGTCATCTGTGCCATGCGACGAGGGCGTTGCAGCCACGGCGTAACCGAACGTCACATTCTCCAGCGTGATGACCTTCTGTCCGCTGCGTTGCGGCTGGGGGAAACGGAAGCCGACCGTCGGTCCGTCATTCTCAGGCAACGCGACCATTTCCTCCTTGAGGCGCTCGATCTGTTTCATCTTGCTCTGCGCCTGCGCCGCTTTCGTGTTTTTGCCGCGGAAACGGTCCACGAACAACTGCATGCGGTCTATCTCGCGCTGTTGCGATTTGGCGGTGGCAACCATCGTCGCCTCGGTCGCGGCGCGCTGTTCGAGATACTGGTCGTAGTTGCCGGTGTAACGCAGGATTCGCGACGCGCGCAGTTCGGCGATGTGTGTGCAAAGGTTGTTGAGGAATTCGCGGTCGTGCGAAATGAGCAGTATCGCGCCGGGATAATTGCGCAGGTAATCCTGAAACCAGAGGAGTGTTTCGAGGTCGAGATGGTTTGTCGGCTCGTCGAGCATCAACAGGTCCGGCTCGTCGGCCAGCAGCCGCGCCAGGTGCGCCCTCATTCCCCAGCCGCCGGACAGTTCGCGGGCGGGGCGGATGAAGTCCGATTGCTTGAAACCGAGACTGGCGAGAATCTGTTTGGCTTTGGCGACAAACTGGCCGTCGTGTTCGTGTTCGTGCGGCACGGCGATGTCGAGGACGGTTTCGTTGCCGACCGTTTCACTTTCCTGGGGCAGATAGCCCACGCGCGTGCCGCGCATGAACGTCACTTCGCCCGCGTCCGGCTGTTCGTGGCCGAGAATGATCTTGAGCAAGGTGGATTTGCCCGCGCCGTTCGGGCCGACGACGGCCACGCGCTCGCCGGATTGGAGCGTGAGCGACACTTCGTCGAACAGCAGCCGTGCGCCGAAAGTTTTTTGGAGGTTGGCGATCGTCAACATTACGGCGCGGGAGAATGCCGCAACAACGACCGCCGGAACAGCACGAACATTCCCAGCGACAGGAGAGCGACGCCGGACGGTTCGGGAATGACAGACGCCAGCGTGAAACCCAGAACGTCGAACATGCGAAGGTCGGTCGGAGTGATGAACAGTTGTTCGCCGGCGGCCACAGTCGGGTCCATGATGCCGATGCCTAGATTGTCCTTCCAATGGCTGGCCTGCCGGCCGTCGCCGTAAATGGCGCCGTTGGAAAAGAGCGCGATGGGCGTGATGCCACCGTCCACGGAGAAATACTTTTCACGATTGTCGGCGGTGTAGTCCGTGAATCCTTCGCCGTATTCCAGGCTCAACTGGGAGTAACGGAACAGATCAATGAGATTGTCGCTGAAAGCAGACCCCGGATACAGGCCCTGCAACTGGTCAATGTCATCCACGCCGCTGACAAATCCCAGCGTGTGACCAATCTCATGCGCCGCGACGCCGACAAAATCGTAGAGTCCGGGCGTGATGCCGTCGCTGGGATCAAAATCAAACGAGAAGTCGGAGTTGAACCGTATCTGCCCGTCAATCTCTCCGTCGTGCGCCGCGTGCAGACCCAGCGCCCGTGCGTTGGCACGGGTCAGCCCGACGCGGTCCATCGTGTCCACGTAAGGCGTGGCGCTGTTGGGTCCGTTTGGATTGTCGCTGGTGTGATTGATGAGTCGGCTGTAACCCGGAACAGGTTGAAGCGCGGCATACGCGGAAAAATCGTCCGGCGACGTGGCGGTGCCGTTCAACGCGGCAACGACCGCTGTGTACGACGGTTCAATGAATTCCGCTGACGCGGTGCCGAGAACCCCGCCACCCAGAGAAACGTAGCCGATGCGGATGTTGACGGTGATATTGTCCGCAAAAAACGATGACCAGAGGTTTGCGGCTGCGTTGAAACCGTCCACGGCAAACTGCGGCGTGCCCTCGTCGGCGATCAGGTTGAATTGAATGCCCGCCCGCGCCGGCGCTGTGGCGCAGAGTGCGGCGGTCGCGGCGGCGAGCAAGTTGAGCTTCCAATTCATCACGAGCGAACGGCAAGAAATTGGCTTCAATCTTCAGCCAGCGCAAGCGAGCAGTCCGGGTCACTTTCTTAACAGCGCGTATTCCAGAGAATCCACCAGTGCGTGGAGGCTGGCTTCGATGATGTTTTCGCTGACGCCGACCGTTCCCCATTCCCGTTTGCCATCCGTGGAGTTGATGAGCACGCGCGTCTTTGCCGCAGTGCCGGTGCCGCCGTCAATGATTCGGACCTTGTAATCCGTCAGTTCCACAGTCTTGAGTTTCGGAAAGAAACTGACCAACGCGCGACGCAAAGCGCCGTCCAGCGCGTTGACCGGGCCGTCGCCCTCCGCGACCGTGTGCGCGGTTTTATCACCGACGCGAACGCGGACGGTGGCTTCGCAGATGGATTCCTTCTGGTCGCGGCGCATGGAAACGTGATACGTCTCGACGGTGAACAACAACTCCGGGTTGTGATCCAGGATGCCGCGAATGAGCAGCGCCAATGACGCCTCGGCAGCCTCGTATTCGTAGCCTTTGCCTTCCAGTTCCTTGACCTTGGCTGTGATTTCGCGGGTTTCAGGAGCGTCGGGCGCGAGTTTGAAGCCCAGTTCCTTCGCCTTCATCAAAATGTTCGTGCGACCCGACATGTCGCTGACGAGCACGCGACGGAAGTTGCCCACGGCCTCGGGATTGACGTGCTCGTAGCTGTGCGACACTCGGTCAATGGCGTGGACGTGCATGCCGCCCTTGTGAGCGAAGGCGGTCTGGCCGACCCACGGAGCGCGGACATCGTGCCGGACGTTTGCGACCTCGTTCACGAATTCGGATAGCTCCTTGAGCTTGGGCAACGACTTTTGCGGAACGCAGCGGAGCTTCATCTTCAATTCCAATGTGGGAATGACGCTGATGAGATTGCAGTTGCCGGTGCGTTCGCCGTAACCGTTGATTGTTCCCTGGACTTGTGTCGCCCCGGCCTCAACGGCGGCGATGGCATTGGCCACACCGAAACCGCAGTCGTTGTGCGTGTGAATGCCGACGGCGCAATTCAATTTCGATTTCGCCAGCGCCGTGACCGTCGCGATTTCCTTCGGCAGCCGGCCGCCGTTGGTATCGCACAACACGATGCAATCCGAGCCGGCCTTTTCCGCCGCCTGCCACGTGGCGAGGGCGTATTCAGGTTCGTCCGCAAATCCGTCGAAACTGTGTTCCGCGTCGTAGATGACGGTCTTGCCGTGGTCTTTGAGATAGCGGATGGTGTCGCCGATCATGGCGAGATTTTCATCAGGTTTGGCGCGCAACACTTCCGTGACGTGCAGCAGCCACGTTTTGCCGACGATGGTGACGACCGGTGTTTTGGCTTCGAGGATGAGCCGCATCAGTTCGTCCTTTTCGACGGCCATGCCCTTGCGACGGGTCATGCTGAAGGCGGCGATTTTTGCGTTCTTCCATTTGCGTCGGGCGGCCAGTTTGAAGAATTCCATGTCCTTGGGATTGCTTCCCGGCCAGCCGCCTTCAATGAAATGAACCCCGAAGGTGTCGAGCCTGTCCGCGATGCGGAGCTTGTCCGACGCCGAGAAATTGATGCCTTCGCCCTGTGCGCCGTCGCGCAGGGTTGTGTCGTAGATTTCAACCTGGGGTTTCATAATCCCGCCGAAGCGGACGGAATATCTATGCGAAACGCACACTCGATGCAAACCACAAAACCCGCCGCAGAACGCGTCGGACCTGTTCCGCGCTTCAGCCGGACCGCATTGCGCCGGAATTGACCTGTGCTCGTGTAAATCGTAAATCCATCGCAGCAAATGAAGAAAATCGCCATCGTTGGTTGCGGCGCTCTGGGCAGTTTCTACGGCGCGATGTTGAGTCGCGCGGGGCATGAAGTTCACTTTTTGCTGCGCTCGGATTATGAGGCTGTGCGGCGCAATGGTGTCGAAATCCGCAACACGGACGGGACGCTTGTGGCGCGTCCGGTGGCTGCGTGTGCGCCCGGCGAGATTGGAGTCTGCGACATCGTGTTGATCGGCTTGAAGACCACTGCCAACGACCAGTTTCCCGTGTTGCTGCCCCCACTGGTGGGGCCGGAAACGCTGGTAGTGACTTTGCAAAACGGCATGGGCAACGAGGAGCGATTGGCCCGATTGTTCCCGGCTGAACAAATTCTCGGCGGTTTGTGTTTCGTCTGCCTGAACCGCATAGCGCCCGGAGTCATCGTTCAGACGGGGCGCGGCGTTGTGGTGTTGGGCGAGCATCAACGTCCGCCGATGCAACGCACTCACGACCTTGCGACGCTGTTCAAGAACGCCAGCGTGGCGTGCAAGGTGACCGAAAGTCTTGAGCGCGCGCATTGGGAGAAACTGGTGTGGAACGTGCCGTTCAACGGACTGGGAGTTGCGAGCGCAGCGGGTTGCGACGCGATGATCACCGAATCGGCGGCAATTCGCGGCGCGATTCAACCCTGTCTCACCACGGACAAACTTCTGGGCGATTCCCGTTGGGCACTGCTGGTGCGCGAATTGATGCTCGAAGTCATCGCCGTCGCGAACGCGCTGGGACATCCGATCCCCGTGTCGTATGCCGATCATCAAATCGAACGCACGCTTCCGATGGGCGCGTACAAAGCGTCCACACTCGTGGACTTTGAGCGCGGGCAACCGTTGGAACTGGAAAGCCTGTTTATCGAACCGCTGCGGCACGCGGAACAGGCCCGTGTTCCCGCACCCCGACTGACCGCGCTCTGCCGCGTGCTTGGACAACTGGATCCGGCGGGGAAAGCATCCGCATGAATGTCCGGGCGCGTTGTTTGAGCTTTGGACTTTCGGATGCGGGCTTTAGACTTCGCCCATGAACAGCGCCGTCATCGTCGCCGCAGGCAGGGGCACCCGCATGGGAGCCAACGTGGACAAACTCTGGCTGGAAGTCGCCGGACGGCCCGTCGTCGCGCATACGTGGCAGCGATTTGACGACGCGGATTGCATCCAGGAAATCGTTGTGGTTGTCCGTGACGGGATGGAGCGGGAGTTCAAGGGCCTGGCGGAACAATTCGGTTTTCGCAAACCGTTCCGGCTTGTGAGAGGCGGTGAGGAGCGTCAGGACTCGGTCTGGAACGGATTGCAGGCATTGCGCCCGGAGACGGAGGTGGTGGCGATTCAAGACGCGGCGCGACCCTGCACCAGTCACAGGTTGATTGAGGCGACGATTTCGGCAGCGCTCAAAACCGGTGCGGCTGTGGCGGCGCAGCCGGTGACGGACACGATCAAGGAATCCAGCGACGGAAAGATGATTCTTCGGACGGTGGACCGTTCGAGGTTGTGGGCCGTGCAAACGCCGCAGTCGTTCCGCATGGAAGTGATTCTGACGGCGATTGCCGCGGCGCGGGAAAAGGGCATGAAACTGACGGACGACACGGCGGCTTGCGAGTTGATAGGGCAGCGGGTGAGGCTGGTGACGGGCGACGCCCCGAATCCAAAAGTCACGGTGCCATCGGATTTGCCATATGTTGAGAAGCTATTGACCGCCGGAAAGTGAGGCGGTGACACGGCGGCGGGCGTGCTGTTGCCATGGCCGACAACCCGCCAGCCGCTTGCAATGCGGACAGCGCGCCCCTATGCTAAAATCCAGAATATGAAACGACGACTGATTTACGGCCTGGTGCTGGTATTGCTGGCGATCAACATCGCCGTTGGAACGCACATCTACCTCAGCACCGCCAACGCCGCGCAGAAGCAGGTGGATTCGGCGTATCCCAATCTGGAGTTGTTCTCGCGCGTGCTGGAGCGCGTTCGCAAGGATTACGTGGACGGCACCAACACCACCTACAAGGAACTCATTTACGGCGCGCTCAAGGGAATGATCAGCACGTTGGACCCGCACAGCGAGTTTCTTGAACCCAGTCAGTTCAAGGATTTGCAGGATGACACGCAGGGAGCGTTCGGCGGATTGGGCATTGTCATTCAGTCGAGGGACGATTTTGTGACGGTGGTCGCGCCCATTGAGGACACTCCCGGTTTTCGCGCGGGCATCATGTCCGGTGATCGCATCCTGAAGATTGACGGCAGGAACGCCGAAAAGATGAGCGTTCAGGAAGCGGTCAAATACCTTCGTGGCGAACCCGGATCCACAGTCACCATCACCGTGCAACGTCCGTCCTCGGGCGAGGTCAAAGACCACACGCTCACCCGGGCCATCATCAAGGTGGACACCGTGAAGGACATCAACGGCAAAAAGGAATTTCCGCTGGGCGAGGACAAGATCGGCTACGTGCGCATCACTCAGTTCGGGGAGAAGACGTCGGACGAACTGGAGACGGCGCTCAAGAAACTGAAAGGGCAGGGGATGCGCGCCCTGATTCTGGACCTTCGCTGGAATCCCGGCGGATTGCTGGAGCAGGCGGTCAACGTCTGTGAAAAATTTCTACCGCGTGGACAGTTGGTGGTTTCCACCGAGGGCCGCAATTCGTCTCAAAACTCGTCGCGCCGGGCCATGGGCCGTGGCGACATGCTTGACGCCATGCCGATGGTGGTGCTGGTCAATTACGGCAGCGCCAGCGCGGCGGAGATCGTCAGCGGCTGTCTCCAGGACGTGAAGCGCGCGGTGGTGCTGGGCGAGACGACGTTCGGCAAAGGCTCGGTCCAGAGCATCCTGCCGTTCGATGACGGTTCGGCATTGCGGTTGACGACCGCCAAGTATTACACGCCCAGTCACAAGGTCATTCACGAGAAGGGCATCACTCCGGACATCGTCGTTCCCACCACGGACGAGGAGGACAGCGCCATCACGCTCAAACGCGCGCCCGGCGGACTGGACACGCTCAGTCCCGAGGAACGCGAAAAAGTCGAGGCCATCGAGGACCCGCAACTGTCACGCGCCCTGGACTTGTTGAAAGGAATCCTGCTTTACGGCCAGCGCGCTCCGACCAACGAGTCGCCGAAGGGAAAATCCGGCAAGATGGCGGCGAAATGAAGGCGGTCGGCGTTCAAGCCTCAGCTTGTTTTCCAGACTGCGGCATGAACCGTGAGCAAGCTGAAGCTTGAACTCCAACCATCCATGATCGTTCTTGCGTTTGAAACTTCCTGCGACGAAACCAGCGCGGCGGTCGTTCGTGACGGTGAAGTTCTGTCCAGTGTCGTTTCCTCGCAGATCGAACTGCACTCCGAGTATGGCGGAGTTGTTCCCGAACTCGCGGCGCGCGAGCATCTGCGGAATCTTCTGCCCGTCGCACAAGCCGCGTTGCGCGAGGCTGGAGTGAAAGCCGATGACATTGACGCCGTGGCCGCGACGCAGGGGCCGGGTTTGCCGACGGCGCTGTTGATAGGATTCAAGGCCGCGCAAGCCGTGGCGTTCGCATTGCGCAAGTCGTTCATCGGAATCAATCACCACGAGGCGCACCTGTATTCGCCGTGGATTTCAGGAACGCCGCCACGGGCGCGGTTCGACGAGTTTCAACCCAATGTCTCTCTCATCGTCAGCGGCGGACACACGATGCTGGTGCATGTGGGGGGCGAACTGAACCATCGGGTGCTGGGTTCGACGATGGATGACGCGGCGGGCGAATGTTTCGACAAGACCGGTAAATTGATCGGACTGCCGTATCCGGCCGGGCCTGAGATTGACCGGCTGGCAGAGCAGGGCAACCCGGGCGCGTATGACTTTCCGCGACCATTGATTCACGACGCAAACGATGATTTCAGTTTCAGCGGCCTGAAAACGTCCGTGCGATATTTCATCCGGGATCATCCCGCGTTGCTTGAGGACGCGCAAGCCGTGCGCGACATGTGCGCCAGCGTGCAGGCTGCCATCGTGGACGTGTTGGCTACAAAAACCATCCGTGCGGCAAAACGGTCGGGTGTGCGTTGTGTCACGGCGTCCGGCGGCGTGACGTGCAATCGTGCGTTGCGAACCGCGCTGGCGACGGCGTGTTCGCGACGCGGACTCGCTTTGCGGCTGGCGGAGAAAAGTCTTTGCACGGACAACGCCGCGATGGTCGGCATTCTGGCGGAGCGAAAACTTGCGGCATCTGGCGCGGGATGTTCGCTGGATTCGGACATCGCGCCCGGGCTTCAACTGGCATGAAGGCTCGACCCAGGACCGTCGTCCAGGCGGGCGATGCAGTGCGGCAGTTGTGCCCCGCGTGCGGCCTTTGCTGCAACGGCGTGCTGTTCGGCGACGTGGAGCTGCAAAAGAGCGACGATGCGAAGCGGCTGCGCTCGCTGGGGATGGAATTGTTTCTCAAGGGTCGGCAGAAATGTTTCGCACAGCCCTGCAGTTGCTTCGATGGGAAGTTCTGCTCCATCTATGACGACAGGCCGCGTCGTTGCCGGACGTTCGAGTGCCGGTTGTTGATGCGTGTGCAGTCGGGTGAAATCAGCGGGCGTTCCGCGCTGGCGAAAATCAAAAAGGCCCGTCAGATCATCTCGCAAATCCTTCGACTTCTCCGTGACTCCGGCAACACAGACGAACATCTGCCGTTGAACCGGCGTTATGCGGAGGTGGGCGAACGCCCGATCAATCTTGCGGGAGAACGTTCTGAACTGGCGCGCCGCCGCAAACTGATGCTGGCGGTCGGGCGTTTGACACGCCTGCTGGAAAGCGATTATCTGACGTGAACCCGGTTTGATTTTTGTTCCCGGATTTAACGCGGAGACGCGTTCACCGGACTGCGAGGTCTCAATCCGGTTCACTTCATGCGAAGGTTTTTTTCAATCAATCGGCAACGTTGGTCCACGCAAAGTCTCGACCGCATGCCGTCCTCCGGTGTGTTCATCACGTAATCCAGCAGTTTGTCCACCGTGCTGGTGGCGACATGCGTGCGCGTGTCGGATGAGCCGTAGTAGATGAACACGTCGCCGTTCTTGCGAGCGACCCAGCCGTTGGCGAACAGCACGTTGGAAACGTCACCCACGCGTTCGTCCCCCTCCGGCGCCATGAAGTATCCGCCGGGCGCTTTGAGCAGTTTCCACGGCTCATTCAAATCGCACAGGAACAGATACAGCACGTAGCGCATGCCGACGGCAGTGTTGCGAACGCCGTGCGCGAGGTGCAGCCAGCCTTGTTTCGTTTTGATGGGCGCGGGGCCGAGGCCGTTTTTGCCTTCCTTGATGGTGTGATAGTGGCGCGGGTCAATGATGGATTCCCGGGTGATTTCGGCGTTGGTGATGTCGTCGCATAATCCCCAGCCGATGCCGTCGCCCGAGCCTGTTGCGGCGAAATCGTTCATGGGCCGCGTGTAAAAAGCGTATTTCCCGTTCACAAATTCCGGATGCAACACGCAATTGCGCTGGTGCAGCGCCGGCGTTTTCAGGTCGGGCAGGCGCTTCCACTGCACCAAATCCTTCGTCCGCGCAATACCGCAGCGCGCGATGGCGGCCGACAAATCTTGCGGCTTGGAATCGTCGTGCCGCTCGGCGCAGAACAGTCCGTAAATCCAGCCGTCCTCGTGACGAACGAGGCGCATGTCGTAGAGATTGGTCTCGGCAGCGTCCAGTTCCGGCATGCGCACCGGGTAATCCCAAAACCGGAATCCGTCCACTCCGTTGCGGCTCTCGGCGATTCCAAAGAACGATTTGCGGTCCCAACCCTCGACGCGCGCGGCGAGAACGATGTTTCCGTTCCATTCCATCGCTCCGACGTTGAACACGCAGTTGATGCCCATTCGCGTCATCAGGTGCGGATTGGATTTCGGGTCGAAGTCATACCGCCATTCCAGCGGCGTGTGATCGGCGGTCAGGACGGGATGGTTGTAGCGGTCGAAGATGCCGTTGCCGTCCTTCAGCGGACGATTGCGCCGCGTGAGGAGTTTGCGGTGTTGTTGCTTCAAACGCTGATGCCGGGCCTTGAACGTGTTCCGTTTCATTGGACTTTGGATCATTGAACTTACTCGGCGGCCTGCGCCAACATCGCTTTCCGGAAATATTCGCCGTGTCGCGTCGGCTTGAATGTCCAATCTTCAATGAGGCATGGTGACCAGTGCGGGTCAAAGCACCAGATGGCGTAGGAAATGCCCTTGGGATTGCAGTAGGCCGAGATGGCCTCGACATAACTTTCGTCCGAAATCACCGGTATGTGCGCGTTTTTGTCCTCTGGATAGCAGAAGCCGATCTCGGACAGGAACAGCGGATATTTTTCGGCAAGGTAGCCCCAGTCTTGGGTCCATTTCGCCTCCCACGGTTTTTCACGTTTCATGGGGTAGGGGTGGGAGACGTAGCCGATACCTTTTGCATTGATTGGCGCTGTGGCAACGGGCTTGAGATCGTAGCCGTAATTGAAACCCGCAACGAGCGGCACGGTCACGCAGCCGTTCTCGCGAATGGCGGCGATGACCTGTTCCATGAACTGTTTCCAATCTTCCCACGAACATTTCCCGAGATTGCCGCCGTCGGCAGGCTCGTTGAACAATTCAAAGAACGCGACCGTGGGGTTGTCGCCGTAACGCGCCGCCATCGTGCGCCAGAATTCCAGCGTTTCCGCCTTGGTGGTGTTGTAAAGCCCGGGCGGATACAACTCCGATGAGCCCTGGAGAAACTTTTCCTCCTGAAGATTGCCGATGGAGTGCCAGTCAATGATGACATACAGGCCCTGTTCGCGGGCGAGCGCGATGCTCCGGTCCAGGAGTTTGAGATATTCGTCCCGGCCCCGGATGCGCCACGCGGACGGATGCACCGGCAGGCGCACGATGTTTGCGCCCCATGATTTGATGGCGGCGAAGTAAGCCGTTTTCAACTGGCCGTTGCGGTCGAGTTTGTCCGGGTCGCTGCTGTTGATGCCGCGAAACACGATGGCAGTTCCATTGTTCGTGACGAACCGGTTTCCGTGGACGCTGACTCTGGCGGGTTCGGGCAACGCGACGGTGCAGGTCATGGCGTAAATCAGTGAGCAAAGGAGGATGAGTTTCATGGTTTTGGAAAATCGGTGTTTCAGATGTTCGCGACGGTTTTTGAAGATTTTGTGGAATGTGAGGCGATGCGGCGCAATCGTCGTGTTGCCTCCAGACAGGCGCGCGTGCCGTGGTAGGGGCCTTTCCATTCGCTGACCTTGGGAAGTGTGGCGTCTGGTTTTCCGTCCTCGTTGATGCGCCAGAACCATTCCCCATGCACGCGGTCGGCGATGTGTTTCTCGATGTAGGCCCAGACCCGTTGCGCCGCTTCAAGATATTTGTCCTCCCCGGACAGTTCGTGAGCGTTGAGGAATCCCACCACGGCCTCCGCCTGCGGCCAACATTCCTTGCCGGCATCAATCACACGTCCGCCCTTGCCCTCGTAACAAAGCCCTCCATCGGCGGCCAATCCCTCCTCCAGCGCCGTGTCCGCCATCCGCAATGCCGTGTGCCGGACGCGCGGCGTCAACAGCGCGTCTTCCACGACGTCCGCCGCCTCGCACAACAACCAGCTCGCCTCGATGTCGTGGCCGAAGGTGTAGGTGTCCGAACGCACGTTCCATTCTTCGTCGAAAAAATGGTGAAGGTGGTCCGTTTGGGGATGGAGAATCTGGTCGAGAAAGATCTGGATCAATTCAACGAGGCGCGAACGGACTCCAGCGTCACTCGTGACGCGGAACAGATTCGTGTAGGCCTCCAGAACGTGAAGATGATTGTTCATGGATTTCTTCTCGTTCATGTCCTTGTCGCTCAGTCGCGCTTCCGGTCCGGCTTCCGACCAGTCGCGCCGCAACACTTCCGCGTAACCTCCGTGCCGGACGTCGCGGGCGTGGCGATCGAGCAATCCGAACACCGTGAGGGCAATCTTCAACGCTTCCTTGTCGCCGAAGGCTCGATGGAACTCCGTCAACGCGTAGATGCAAAACGCCTGGCCGTACGTCTTCTTGGAATCGTCCAGAAGTCGTCCGTAATCGTCCAGCCGCCAGAAGGCGCCGCCGTGCTGATGATCCCAGAATCGTCCGGCGAGAAACTCAAACGCCCGTAGCGCCATTTGCTGGTAGATCGCGTCCGGCCTGTCCAGATACGCCGCCGAAAACGCCCACAGAATCCGCGCATGAACGATGAGCCCTTTGGGCCGCGTGCGGTCGGTCCTCAGATCGTTCGTCAGCCACGCCATCCAGCCGCCGCGACGATAATCCACGGCGTGAGCGCACCAGAACGGAAGGATGTGTCCGTGCAGATGTTCTCCAATGCGCGCCGCCAGGGCCGCCTTGTCATTGCTGTGCGCTGATGCAGGTTTGTGATTCATAACCCATCCGTCCTTCGCCGGATTTCAACCCTGGACAGTTGCGCGTTGCCGAGAAAATCAATTTTCAAAAACCGCGCACTGGAGAATTCTGGAACGACCTCATAGACGGCCCGCCGCCAGTAGCCGTAGTCGCCGGCGTCGAAAGGGAAATCAATGCGCTTGGCTGCGGCTGGTTTGAATGTTTCTCCGTCGGCGGAGACACTGAATTGAAGCTCGCCCGTTTGTTTGGGAAAGAACGCGAACACACGAGCGGCAGTCAACGGCGACGCGACCCGATAGACGATCGAACATCCGACGTCGCCTGTCGCGCGATGCGCGTCCTCCAGCGCCGAGCGGCTGTCGCGGGTTTCAATCTTCAGTTCGCCGGTGTTCGTGGCGACCTTTGAAAAGTCGGCCAGTTCGTCCACAAGCGTGACGTGCGAAACGGCGATTGGCCCGGCGACGTTCGACGGTTCGGAAACGCCCGCGGCGTTCGTTGCGCGAACGCGGTAATACCATTGGCCGGCGGTAGCCGTTTCATCGCTGAACTGGGCGCGGTTCTGGGTGAAACTTTCGTCCACATTGGTCGCGATGGCAGTCCACGGTCCGTCCGCGTTTGCCGCGCG
>DAOLDN010000044.1:0-13073 GCA_035327385.1 Verrucomicrobiota bacterium
CGGGGTTGACGACGTTCGTTCCGCTGGCGGCACCGCCGGTGGTGAAAACGAGATACACCGGATGGCCGACGGACAGGCCGTGGCTGGCATTGGTGACGTAGAGCGTGCTGCCGATCTGGCGATAGGTGGCAACGGCGATGCCGGGAGCGTTCATCGTGAAGGTGGTGGGGCTGGTGACGCTGACGTTGTTGTAGCCCTGCGACGGCGGCCTGGGCTGGCCCGAAGTGTCGGTGAAACTGAGGAACGGATCGTCGTTGTTGTTCATCCGGTGCGGAGCAGCCGTGGTGACGGTGATGGTTTGTGTGCCGGACTGGTTGTAGGTGCCGTTGACCGGCGGTGGCGGCGGGAACGCGCGCGCGGACGCCGTGACGCGGCACAGCGGCTCACGTTGTTTGCCGAAGGTCGGTTGTGCCATCGCCGCAGTGCTGCGCGCCTCGTAGTCGAGGAGGATGGCTTTGATGACGGCCTTCATGTCGCCCCGGACGCCCGCGCCGTTGTCGTTGAATTTCTGGACGACGCGGTAGAGGTAGTCGCGGCTGGGATGGCTGGTAACGAGTCGTTGGATCAGCTGACGGCAAATGTAAGGGCCGACGTTCTGGTTGTGGAATATGGAGTCGTGCGCCAGCGCAAGGTCCTGGATTCCGTAGGTGTCGTAGTCGCTGTGTTCGGGGTTGGCGAACGTTCCATGGGCTGCGGGCAGGATGACGTTGTCGAGGACGCGTTTGGTGCCGGTTTCGTGGCGCAAGGGGACGAGCACCATCGGATTGGTGTAGTTGGCGCTCGGGGTCCAGTTGGACGGCAGACGGCCGTTGGCCTGGTTGGTCTGCCAGTAATTCCAGCCTGTGAACACGCGCGAGAAACCCAGGATTTCGTCCTGACCGTAAGTGGGGACGAGTTCGCCCTGGGAACTCATCACGAACGTTCCGTCCGGCCACATACGATAGAGGCCGACGGAGAACAATTGGAGGATTTCGCGCGCGTAGTTTTCGTTGGGGTGGCGTCCGAGCCGGATGTCGCCCTTCTCGTTGCGTCGCATGTCGAGGTAAAGGCCCATTGCAGGCGAGAGCGTGACGGCTTCCATCAGGTCGCGGAAATTGCCGAAGGCGTGATCGAGCAGGATGTCGTAGTACGACGAGAGCGCAGAGGCGCGGTTGTCGAGAACGCCGAGTTCGGAGACGACGAAGATTTCACTCAAGGCGAAGGCCACTCGCTGGCGCAACTGGTCCGGGGCCGTGACGGATTGCTGCCACCAGGCGTTGAAGGTGAGATTGCCGGGGTAGGGAGTGGACGGGTCAACGTTTCCTTTTGCGAGCACCACGGGCAGGTGGCGCGTGACGGGTTGGGTGAACTGGTCGTCAATCCAGGCCTCGTAGCCCGCGGATTGTACGGTGGCGATCTCGGTGGCGTTCGGGCCGAAGGTGGATTGAATCAGGAATCGCGCCGCGGCTGCGGCGCTGGTGTGGTCGTCCGTCCACGCGGGCGGCGGTGGCGGCGGGGAGAAGGATTGGGAGCCGACGGCTGGAGTGAAGTGGCCGTTGATCTCGCCGTTGGGGTAATTGACGGTGTGGATGTTGATGTAGGATTTGCCTTCCTTGATGATTTCCCGGATGTCATCCACTGAAAGCGTGCCGACCGGTTCTATGGTCCACACGTAGCTGCCGTCGGGCTGCGGTGCGGCGGCGTCAATGTCGAAGATGATCTGTCCCTGGTTGTTCTTGTTTTTGTAGAGGTCGGAGTGGATGTGTTTGGCGGTGACGGGCGAACTGAGTTCGGTGTGCGAGTATTTGAGCACCGCCGTGGTTTCGTCCGCGCTGACGCGGAGTGTTGCCGAGCCGACACCGCTGCTGATGGCCCCAGCCTGGGCGAGCATGTTCGCTCCATACAACGTGCCGGGAATGAATGCCGGCGGCTGGTCGAAGTGTCGCGACAGGACGTGGCCCGGAACGATTTCCGCAGGGGTGGTGTTAGTTCCGTGCGGATCCAAACGCCACGCGACCGCCCAGTTGTCGCCCGCGCCAGAGCCGGCTTTGTGAAGGATTTCAACGTAATACTTGCGGCCCGCGACCAGCGCCAGCCAGGGCGAGCGTTGGTTGGGTTGGGCGTTCCAGTCTTGCGGCGCGGTGCCGCCGGGGATGACAAACGCGCGGCGCACTTTGTTGGCGGGTTCGCTGTCGTTGGAAATCCAAAGTTCTGCGGAGTCGGCCGCCGCGAGCCAGAAGTAATAATTGCCCGTCGTCGGCGCGGTGATGTAACCGCGGATGCGTTCGGCGTAATGATCTCCGTAATCGGTGACGCCCTGCAAGGCGCCGTGCGGGCCAGAGAACGTGGGCGGGGTGTCCACGGGAATGTCAGCAACGCCGGTGCCGGGAACGCCGTCCCAAACCTCGCGCGACACGGCGCTGCCGGTGTCAAAGACGGTGATGTTCAGCACGGACGCTCCGATGCCGGCCGCGTTGCTTGCGGTGAGCGACGCTTGAAATTCACCGGCCATCAAGGGCACACCGCTGATGACGCCGTTGGTGGAATTGAAATTCAGGCCCGGCGGCAGTCCGGTCGCGGAATAGAGATTGGGGGTGTTCGCGCCTGCGACGGTGAAGCTGAACGGCTGGCCAAGGAAGCCGAAAGCTTCCAATGGACTGGTGACAGCGGCGGGGCTGGAGTTTGACGGATACAATCGGCTGGACGGAATGATCTGTCTGGGCTGGCTGTCGCTGTACCAGTAGAGCTGCATTCGCGGTGGATTGGGGCTGTAGCACAGATACTCGATCTTGATGTTGTAACGGACGTCGCCTTCCAGGGCGATGATGTTGGTGCGGCTGGTCAGTCCCTGAGTCTGCCAGAAATCAACCAGCAATTGATCGTTGACCCAAAGTTTGGCGCTGTCGTCGGAGCGGACTTCGAAAATGTAGGTTTCCGAGTATTGCGGTTGCACCTGGCCGGTCCAGCGCACGGTGTATCGGCCGTTGTTGGTGATGGGCGGAGTGGCGGGCGTGCCCCAACTGAAATCAATGACGGGGTCCACACGTGTGACGAGATGATTTGCAGGATTGAAATTGGCGCTGTTCGCGTAAGTGGTGCTGGCGTTGGTGTAGTATTGGCCCAGCAAACCCGAGCCTGTGGGCGTGGTGGTCGGATAAATGACGACGCTCGCGTTCGAAGCGTTGCCCAACTGGTAGTTCGCGCCGGGAAGCCCTTTGAGTGTGGCTATCACCGGCGAGACGCGATTCGTGTTGGCCTTCGGGGTCAGCGTGATGTTTGCGGCACTCACTCCCGCCGGGAGCACCACGGGCCTGGTGATGTATTCGTGGTCAACGCCCTCGGTGGCGATGCCGATGGCAGGCCCGTCCAACGCGAGATTCACAGTGATGGAATTCAGCGGAAAGCCTCCGCGCAATATCGTGTAAGCGCCCAGACCCGTTGCAGTTTCTCCGGGGTCGGGCTGCGTTGCTGTCGGGTCACTGGCGTGAATGGTGATGACGTTTTGCGAAGCGAGAGCGGTGGTGGCGTAGTCGTGATCGTTCAGCGGTTGGCCGTTGTCGTCGAGTTTGCCGTTGCTGGCGGCTTCAAACGGATCAAGGCCCAGCATGTATTCCTCCCAGTCGTTAATACCGTCGCCGTCGGTGTCCACGTCCGTGACGGACATCCGGTAGATTCTGGCCGATTCATTAACGGGCATCGTAAAGTGGACTGCGTCGCCAGCCCGGACAATCCAGTTGGTCTCGTTCGTCCACACCAACGTGCCCCCGCCCGTGAGCAAAGCGCTCTGCAATTGATAGTTCTTGCCCCATTGCGCGGACATGTTGAGATGGACCGAATTCGTCGAAGAACTGACGGCCATCTGCGGTACTGCGGATTTATCGGCCGGATTGGTTCCTGCCACACTTTCGTGAGTGTTGGAAACTCCATCAGCGTCCGAGTCCTGATCCGCAACGATCCCGTAAGCGTTGTAGGTGTATTCCCAAACGTCGCTCATGCCGTTGGTGTTCAGGTCGAGAAGCTGTGCGGATGACTGGATGGAAGGCGCGATTACCAGCAGGGCGACACCGAGCAGGCGTGCCGGAGCGATTTGCACTAACAGACTTCTGAGCATGGCAAGGGGGGGATGAATCACTTTTTGTGCCGCATTTCCAGAGCTTGAAGTCGTGGTGGCGGGGAGTTGTTCGGCTGGGGGCGTCAGGACGGCAATTGCCTTCCAGCAGTGGAGTTGTCGCTGCCCGGAACTGATTGAACAGGCGATCTGCATGCGCGTCGTGCCGCCACGGTGCGTTTGAGGAAGCTCGTTGTCAAGGTAGTTGATGATTGGGTTCACCGAAACTGACCTTGGGTCGCGGTGTTAAACATTTCGCGGGCTTGATTCGCAAGCGGTTGCGAATTGAGAAAGTTTTGAACGTTTCCGGTAGCGGGGCGTCTGAATATATGGTTGGACGAATGATTTCGCTGTTCGTTTAGGGTTGGCATAGAGGTTTTGCTCGCAGCGCGGTTCGAACAGCGACCCTCCAAGTTGGCCGTGCTGCCCTTCTGAGCGCCTAGGTGAGGGCGTATAAACCTCGTCACCACTGGGGTCGGACGAAAGTCCGGCCCCAAGTTTTTTTGATGGATTGCCGGAAAAAGCGGGATGTAGGTTGATGGTTGAATGGGTTTCCGGCGGGCGACGGTCGGGCCGAAGGCAGGCTGTGTGAACAATGTGAATAAGTCTTGACGGAAAAAATAAAATCCCTGTTGACACAAAAATGTGGCTTCCCTATTTTTCCCGCCGTCTTAGGGCAGTAAAATAGACAAAAGTGACCACCCCTCAGGCTTTTCGGTGACGGAAAGACGATGGGGGCGGTTTTTTTGTCGTCCCACGACGCGAGTCACATCAGGATGGCGGGACGGTAATGAATCTGGCTTGCCCATGTAGCTCAGTTGGTAGAGCACGTCCTTGGTAAGGACGAGGTCATCAGTTCAATCCTGATCATGGGCTCCAGAGACAACTTGGTTGATGCACAATTGAAGCACATAACAGCAACGCAAAAAGAAAACTAGCAACGCAGGAGAACAAAATGGCAAAAGAGCAATTTCAACGAACAAAACCGCACGTCAACGTCGGCACCATCGGTCACGTTGACCACGGCAAATCCACGCTGACCGCCGCGATTGTCGAAGTGCAGGCCAAGAAGGGCCTCGCGACTCCCATTTCCTATGCGGACATCACCAAGGGCGGCACTGTGCGCGACGAAACCAAGACCGTCACCATTGC
Organism: Verrucomicrobiota bacterium; assembly: GCA_035327385.1. Taxonomy (GTDB): domain Bacteria; phylum Verrucomicrobiota; class Verrucomicrobiia; order Limisphaerales; family JADLHS01; genus DAOLDN01. Next base: position 5,240 of record DAOLDN010000044.1, read on the forward strand.
CGTGTCGCACGTCGAATACGAAAGCCCCAAACGCCATTACGCTCACGTTGACTGCCCCGGCCACGCCGACTACGTGAAGAACATGATCACCGGCGCGGCTCAGATGGACGGAGCGATTCTCGTCGTCAGCGCTGCTGATGGTCCCATGCCCCAGACCCGCGAGCACATTCTTCTCGCGCGACAGGTCGGTGTGCCCAGCATCGTCGTCTGCCTCAACAAGGTTGACCTCGCCGACGCCGATCTTCTCGAGTTGATTGAGATGGAAATCCGCGACCTGCTCACCAAGTACGGATTCCCTGGCGACAAGACGCCGATCGTTCGCGCGTCTGCCACTGCGGCGCTGGCCGGCACGCCCGAAGGCGAAAAGGCCATCGCAGACCTGTTGGAAGCGCTGGACTCGTTCATCCCCGACCCCGTTCGTGAAGTGGACAAGCCCTTCCTGATGTGCGTCGAAGACGTGTTCAATATTGAAGGTCGTGGCACGGTCGTGACCGGTCGTGTGGAGCGCGGTGTGTTGAACAAGATGTCGGATGTTGAAATCGTCGGCTTGCGCGAAACACGCAAGACTGTGGCGACCGACATCGAAATGTTCCGCAAGCTGCTAGATAGCGCGACTGCGGGCGACAACGTCGGCGTGTTGCTTCGTGGCACGAAGAAGGAAGAAGTCGAGCGCGGCATGGTCCTGGCCAAGCCCGGATCCATCACTCCGCACACCAAGTTCAAGGCGGAAGTTTACGTGTTGTCAAAGGATGAAGGTGGCCGTCACACGCCGTTCTTCACCAATTACCGTCCGCAGTTCTATTTCCGCACGTCCGACGTGACCGGCTCTTTGACGCTGGCCGAGGGTGTGGAAATGGTGATGCCCGGCGACAATGTTTCGGTGAACGTCGAACTGCAAAAACCTGTTGCGATGGAAAAGGGCCAGCGGTTCGCGATCCGCGAAGGTGGCCGCACCATTGGTGCGGGGCGTATCAGCGAAATCGTGGCGTAAGCCGTGCGGAAGGATTCCGGGATCGGGGGCGGCTCGAGTGCCCTCCCGAATTCCCGTTGTGAGGGCGGCGAATCACTCGGCGACGATACGGCGTTAGCTCAATTGGTAGAGTAGCGGTCTCCAAAACCGTTGGTTGGGGGTTCGAGTCCCTCACGCCGTGCCAGGCCGGTTTGGAGAGGTGGCAGAGTGGTCTATCGCGGCGGTCTTGAAAACCGCTTTCGGCGCAAGCCGAACGGGGGTTCGAATCCCTCCCTCTCCGCCAGTCTTGTGCCGGAGGGCTGCCGCTCTGGACGGGCAAAAAAGGCTAACGGGCCGCGGCCTGATGAGCCGGTAAGGAAATCGTGAGCGACTTGATAACGACATTGATCTGGGTTGCGGTGGTCGGGGCCGTCTTTGCCATTTTGTGGTGGCAGGGTTACCTGAAGCGTTTTGCCACGTACGTGCAACAGACCCGTGAAGAGCTCAAAAAATGCACCTGGCCCACTTGGGATGAATTGAAGGGTTCGACAGTGGTGGTTTCCATTTCCATCCTGCTGCTCGGCGGGTTCACCGTGGCCGTGGATCAGGTCCTGTTCTGGATCTTCTTCAAGCTATAACATGCAAAGCCAGTGGTTTGTCATTCATACGCTTTCCGGCCAGGAGCAGAAGGTCAAGGAAAGCATTGAGAAACGCCTCAAGACCGAGGAGATGACCGATTACATCCAGGAAGTTCTCCTGCCGATTGAAAAGGTCGTCGAGGTTCGTGGCGGCAAGAAAACCGTTTCACAGCGCAAGCTCCATCCGGGCTACGTCTATATCAACATGATGTTGCTGGACGAAAACCGCCGTGTGCTGCCCAAGCCGTACTATTTCATCAAAGAAACGCCCGGGGCCATCGGTTTCGTTGGCGGCGAACGGCCTGATTCCGCTTCGATCGAGGAGATTGATCAAATCAAGGCGCAGATTTCAGCGTCCGAGGAACACGAGAAGCCGAAGGTCAATTTCGCGGTCGGCGAAACCATCAAGATCAACAACGGTCCGTTCCTCAATTTCAGCGGCGTCATCGAGGAAATTGATCCCGAACGCGGCAAGCTGAAGGTCACCGTCAACATTTTCGGCCGCAACACGCCTGTCGAACTCGAATACTGGCAGGTTGAAAAGAGTTAAGGTAATTCCGGCTCAAGTTCAAGCATCACGCAATACGCATCACGATTTATGGCAAAGAAAGTTGTAGGACAAATCAAACTGCAGATTCCAGCAGGGCAGGCCAACCCCGCCCCGCCCGTCGGCCCGGCGCTCGGTCAGCACGGCGTCAACATCATGGGCTTCTGCAAGGAATTCAACGCGGCCACCAAGAACGACGCCGGCCTCGTCATCCCCGTCGTCATCACAGTTTACCAGGACAAGTCGTTCACCTTCATCACCAAGTCGCCGCCCGCGTCCGTGCTGCTGAAGAAGGCCGCAGGCATCACCGCGGGCAGCAAGACCCCGAACAAGGAAAAGGTCGGCAAGGTCACACGCAAACAGGTGATGGACATCGTCAAAATGAAGAAAAACGACATGAACGCCACCTCGGATGAGGCCGCGTTCCGTGTCGTTTCCGGCACCGCCCGCAGCATGGGCATCGAAGTCATCGGCTGAGTGCCGCAGGACTATTTGTTTCATCCGTCACAGACCACATAAACCAAACAACGCGGGAGAGCCAAAAACTCGCAAGCACCGCTCATAACAATGCCTAGTAAACGATTCAAAAAAGCGCTCGAACTGGTGGATGGGAAGAAGTCCTATCCCCTGAAATCCGCCGTCGAAGTGCTGGCCAAATTTCCGAAGGCCAAATTCAACGAAACCGTGGACCTCGCCTTCCGATTGGGCGTGGATCCCAAGCAATCCGACCAGATGGTGCGCGGCACCGTTCCGCTCCCTCACGGCAGCGGCAAAACCGTTCGCGTGCTCGTGTTCGCCAAAGGCGCGGGCGCGGATGCGGCGCGTGCGGCGGGCGCGGAGTTCGTTGGTTTTGAAGACATGATCGCCAAATGCACCGGTGGCTGGGCCGACTTCGACGTCGCCATCGCCACGCCCGAAGCGATGGTCGAAGTCCGCAAACTCGGCAAAGTCCTCGGACCGCGGGGACTCATGCCCAATCCCAAGACCGGTACCGTGACCGAAGACACCGCCAGGGCCGTGAAGGAAGTGAAGGCAGGCCGCGTTGAATTCAAAATTGACAAGGCCGGCAACATCCACGTGCCCGTCGGCAAGGCCAGTTTCAGCGTGCCGCAGATCGAGGAAAACGCCCGCGCCGTCATCGAAGCCGTCGCCAAGGCCAAGCCCAACAGCGTCAAGGGTACCTACATCCAGAGCTGCACTCTTTCCGCAACGATGAGCCCGCCTGTTCGCGTGGACATCAAGGAATTCGCCGCTCACTGAACTGGAATTAAACTCTTAAATTTCAAAAGCCATGCGCGCAGAAAAGAAACTCATCACAGCGGAATACGCCGCACGCCTCAACAAATCGCCCTTCTTCATCGTCGTCGGTTATCAGGGCCTGAAAGTGGCGCACCTCACCGAACTCCGCAAACGCCTCCTCGCCGCGGGAGCGGAGATCCACGTCGTCAAAAACACCATCTTCCGCATCGCCGCCAAGGAAGCCGGCGTCGCTGAACTCAACGGCTCGATGGCCGGCCAGCTGGCGGTCGTCACCGGACAAAAAGACATCTCAGCCGCCGCGAAGGCGCTGAAAAATTTCGGAGCGGAATTCGACAAGCTCAAGGTCAAGTTCGGTTACCTCGACAACAAACGTGTCGAAGAGGCCGACCTCATGGCGCTGGCCGACCTGCCAAGCATCGAAGTGCTGCGCTCGAAAATCCTGGGCGTCATCAACGCCCCGGCGCAGAAGCTCGTCACCATCATCAACACGCCCGCCCAACAACTGGCGCGCGTCATCAAGGCGAAAGCCGAGAAAGGCGAGTAACAGAAGCGCAAAGCGCAAAGCGGAAAGCGCAGCCAAAACGCTTCACACCCCGCGATAGCTCGACGCGACACGCAAAACGAAAAACAATTTCCATCCCCGAAAACGTTCGGGGTCGGGAACAACAAACAACGAAACAACGTAAATCGTCGCCCCGAAAGCTTTCGGGGTCAAACCCTCGAAGGCTTTCGAGGACGACGAGACGCAAAGAAAGGCAGAAGTAGTCAAATGGCAGATACAGCAATGCTGGTGGAAGAGTTGAGCAAGTTGACGGTCATCGAAGCCGCCGACCTGGTCAAGAAACTGGAAGAAAAATGGGGCGTCACAGCGGCGGCCCCCGTGGCCGTTGCGGCGGCCGGTGCGCCGGCAGGCGGAGCAGCAGCTCCTGCGGCAGCAGCCAAAGACACCTTTGACGTCATCCTCGCGTCCGTTCCTGCGGACAAGAAGATCGCCGTCATCAAAGCCGTTCGTGAAGTCAAGGCCGGTCTCGGCCTGGCTGAAGCCAAGGCCCTCGTCGAAGGCGCTCCCAAGCCCGTGCTCGAAGGCGCCAACAAGGCCGACAGCGACGCCGCCAAGAAAAAGCTCGAAGAAGCCGGCGGCAAGGTCGAAGTCAAGTAACACCGTTTCCGTTCCCGGCCTCCTGTCCCGGATTTGGGACGGGAGGTCCGGGCAACGGCCAAACGGAACTGGAACACAGGGGTGGCGCGACGGGAATATCAAATTGGAGATTTGAGATTCTCGCCGCGCCGCCCTCACGCGCGTGAAATGGAAGACGCGCGCAACAGAACGGATTTTAGTGCGGAATATCCGGTGCGGTATAATGCGGTAAAAACAAACGCTCCTGAGCGGATTTCAAGCCTGAGATTTCAGGCATGAGATTCCCCCACACGGGACGGAGCCAGCAGAAAAGGTCCAAATGCCATCGCGAGCCACAGAACGTATCAACTTCGGCAAGATCAAAGAGATCATTGCCCCGCCGAACCTGATCGAACTCCAGACCCAGTCCTACAAGGAATTCCTCCAGGCCGACATCTCGCCCAAAAAGCGCCACAAAACCGTCGGGCTCGAAGCCGTCTTCCGCGAAGTCTTCCCCATCGAAAGCTACGACGGCAAAAGCACCCTCGACCTCGACACCTACGAAATCGGCGAACCCAAACTCGACTGGCTCGAATGCCTTCGCGAAGGCCTCACCTACGGAGCGCCCCTCTACGTCACCTTCCTGTTGAAGGACGAAAAAGGCACCAAAGAAGAAAAAGTGTTCATGGGCGAACTGCCCCTCATGACGCCGCAGGGAACGTTTGTCATCAACGGAGCCGAACGCGTCATCGTCAGCCAGTTGCACCGCAGCCCCGGCCTTGCCTTCGAAGCCACCCAACACACCAACGGCAAGACACTGCACAGCTTCCGCATCATCCCCGACCGTGGCTCGTGGTATGAGGCCCAATTCGACACCAGCGACCTGCTCTACGTGTATCTGGACCGCAAGAAACGCCGCCGCAAATTTCTGACGACGACGCTGTTTCGTGCGCTCGCGTTTCTGGATGCCGAAGAAAAGGAAAAGACCTCCAAGAAGGACGCCGACAAACAACGCGGCACGGACGAAGAGATCTTGAAACTCTTCTACGACATCGAAGAACTCACCGTCAAAGAGGCGGAAAAGCTCGACGACCTTCAGAACAAAGTACTCATCCACGACGCCACCGACGAGGACAAGGGCCTTGTCGTCGCCCGCGCCTTCGAGCCGCTGTCCAAGGCCGTCGTCAAGCAGATCGCCGAACTTGGAGTCAACAAGATCAAGGTTGTGGACACCACTTCCGATGACGGAATCGTCATCAAGTGCATGAAGAAGGATCCCGCCAAGAACGAGGAAGAGGCGCTGAAGGACATCTATCGCCGCCTCCGTCCTGGCGATCCGCCCACCGCCGCCAACGCCAAGGCGCTCATCAAACGCCTGTTCTTTGATCCGAAGCGTTATGACCTCGGACGCGTGGGCCGTTACAAGATCAACCAGAAACTCGGCATCAAGGGCGGAGACTCCCGCATCCTCACCAAGGAAGACCTCGTTGCCGCGACGAAATATCTGCTGCGCCTCAAGAAGGGCGAAGGCTCGCTCGACGACATTGACCATCTCGGCAGCCGCCGCATCCGCACGGTGGGTGAATTGCTCGCCAACCAGTGCCGCGTCGGTCTCGCGCGCACCGAACGACTCGTCAAGGAACGCATGACCCTGTTCGATCAGGGCCTCGAAGCGATGACGCCTCAAAAGCTCATCAACCCCAAGGCGCTGTCCGCCGTCATCCGCGATTTCTTCGGTCGCTCGCAGTTGAGCCAGTTCATGGACCAGATCAACCCGCTGGCCGAGCTGACGCACAAGCGCCGTCTCTCAGCCCTCGGGCCGGGAGGTTTGTCGCGTGATCGTGCGGGCTTCGAAGTCCGCGACGTTCATCCATCGCACTACGGTCGCATCTGCCCCGTCGAAACGCCCGAAGGTCCGAACATCGGCCTCATCGCGTCGCTGGCGACATTTGCGCGCATCAACGATTTCGGCTTCCTCGAAACACCGTATCGCAAGGTCGAAAACGGCCGCGTCACCAATCACCTGGATTACCTGACCGCCGACCGCGAGGAAGGCTACATCATCGCCCAGGCTAATTCGCCGATTGATGAGAAGGGTCATTTCACCACCGACCGCGTCGTGTGCCGCTCGCGCGGGGACTTCATTGACGTCGAACCGGCGCGTGTGGACTACATGGACGTCTCGCCCAAACAACTCGTGTCCGTGGCCGCGTCGCTGATTCCGTTCCTCGAGCATGACGACGCCAACCGCGCGTTGATGGGATCGAACATGCAACGCCAGGCCGTGCCACTGCTCGTCACTGAAGCGCCGTTCGTGTCCACCGGTCTCGAAGACCTCGTGGCTCGCGACTCCTGCGCCGTGGTGCAGGCCACCGAAGCCGGCAAGGTCGCCGCAATCAACGGCAACCAGGTCATCATCACGTCCGACGGCAAGCTGCCCGAGGGCAAGAAGAAGATCAAAAACGACCCGGCCAGCGGCGTCCACGTTTATCCGATCCGCAAATTCATGCGGTCGAACGCCGCCACGTGCATCAACCAGAAGATTCTCATCCACAAGGGCGAGCATGTGAAGAAGGGCCAGGTCATCGCGGACGGTCCTTGCACCGACCGCGGTGAGCTCGCGCTGGGCCGCAACGTGCTCGTCGCATTTATGCCGTGGAACGGCTACAACTTCGAGGACGCGATCCTCATCAGCGAGAAGATCGTCAAGGAAGACATCTTCACCAGCATCCACATTGACGAGTTCGAAGTCGCCGCGCGCGACACGAAGCTCGGGCCGGAGGAAATCACACGCGACATCCCGAACCTCGGCGATGAAGCATTGAAGAACCTCGGGCCGGACGGCGTCATCCGCGTCGGCGCGGAAGTCAAACCCGGCGACATTCTCGTCGGCAAGATCACGCCGAAGTCCGAAACCGAACTCGCTCCCGAGGAACGCCTGTTGCGCGCCATCTTCGGTGAAAAGGCCGCCGACGTGAAAGACACGTCGCTCAAAGTCCCGTCCGGCACCTACGGCATCGTCATGGACGTGAAGGTGTCCGCCAAGAAAGACGGCGAACGCAAGACCTCCGTCTCCGAGGAACGCCGCGCCCTCAAGCAGATCGAGGACGAACACAAGAAGAAGGGTGACGAACTGCGCGACCAGTTGACCGAGGCGTTGAGCAACATTCTGCTCGGCGAAAAAATCCCGCTCGACGTCGTCAACAGCGAGACCGGCGAAATCATCATCCCGGCCAACCGCAAGATCACCAAGACGCTGCTGCGCAAGCTGGCGCCCGTGCATGATCACATCGAGATCGACCCCTCGCCCATCCGCAACAAGA
>DAOLDN010000045.1:0-13039 GCA_035327385.1 Verrucomicrobiota bacterium
CAAGACCAGTCGCAACGACGGCGGCTCGGAAAAGGAAACCCGTTGGACGATGTCCGCCACTTTGCGAAGTTGTTCCTGCCAGGCGACGGGTGTTTCGGGCCGATTCCGGCTGAACCATTTCCAGCGACGGATGGACTGCGCGTTGTTGAGGGTGCCGGAGATGGAGATGTTCGCTCCGGCAAAAGTCGTCCGCATCTCGTCCAGCGTCCATTCCCCGCCGGGACTGAATCGCACGACGGCCTCGATATCCTCAACGTTCAGTGCGGAAAGGTTCGCGTCCGTCTCTGTGACAGGCCATTCGATGCGGCCCTTGTGCAATCCCACCGCGTCCACCCTGAACCGCAGTCCGGCGAGCGCGGCCAACTCCGGATGAATGGAGACGCGTTTCGCGGTCAATCGCGGTTCGGGCTGTTCTGTCGAGCGACCAAACCGGACTTCATCGGCGACGATGCCGTGATACCAGTCCAGTCGCAGGCGTGAGAACTCCAGTTCCAGTCCGTGCGAGCGCAGTTCCTCGATCACGCGCCGCTTTGCAAAGCCCGGAAGGCCGACGACATCCAGGTAGAGCAGCGCGCATACGATCCCGAGCAGGGCCAGCAGGACAGTGATGCGAAAACGCCGGAAATGAACCCTGAACCTTCGCCATAAATGACCTTTGGCGTCGGGCATAAAGCATCAGGGAACGTCCGCCGGAATGGAAAGATAACTGTTCACCAGTTGATACAACGCGAACGGAAATTCAAACACCCACGTCTCACCGTCCAGCATGGTTGCCGCGTACGGATATCGCGTCGGGGCCATGCGACCGAACTCGACCGATGCCCTTTGGCCATTCTTCAGCACCAGCGTGATGGAATGGTCTTGTGAACCGATGCCGTAAGGTTCGCGGTATTCGTTGCCGCGCGCGACCCATTGCGTGACGGCCAGTTCACCGAACCGATTCGCGGCCTCCTCGACGGCAAATTCGTTGATGACACCCTGCGAGCCTGGGGCGAACGACCACGAGTTCGTGCCGTGGCGTATCAGTTCCCGCGTCTTTCCATTCTGCTTGATGATCAGGCGGGCCACAGCGTCCTCGTTGAAATTCCACAGCCGGCGCTCGCGCAACTGCCACGCCGCGTCAGGCAACTGCACAAAATCCTCCAGCCGCACCGTGTAAACCGCGTCCTCGTCCGACCGCCGTGCATAGACGTTGACTCCGTCCACAAGGCCAAAGGACAGCAGCAGGAATTCATTGGTGAGGGTGCCGGAGGCAGCCCTGGCAGAAATCAACTTGATGGTTCGTGACGGGGACGCGAGTCCAAAACTTTCCAGGTCCGCTGCCGTCACCGCGTCCTTGAACTGCGTGATCTGCATCGCTCCCAGTGTGACGACAAAATCGTTCATCATCAGAATGTCCACGGGAAACGTCTCCTGCACGATCTTCCAGGCGTTGCTGCTGCGTTGGATGTCGAAGTTGTTTTCTCCACGGAATTCAAACGCTCCGATTTCATGGTCGAAGGTCACGAAATGCCGGTCGCGCATGTCGTCCACGCGCGCTCGCCACGGAGCCACAGGCCCGGCGGAGACGGTCACCACGGATGCGATGCCATCGCGTTTCGCATAGATCAGCGCAGTGTCGTTGGTGGGTGTTTTTCCGAAACGCAACGCCGTCACGCGGTTGGTTCCCTTGTCGAACGACAATTCCAGTTCCGGTGGTTGAAGTCCGTACAGCTCAAGGTCCGCGGACGGATCGTCGGTGACAAACTGGCTGACCTGCAACGTCTGGAGCATTTGCAGCCGTTCCAGTAATCGGATGCTGTCGGCCCGAGCCTGCAACGGATGCGTCATCCGCCACGCGTTGTTCGTGGGATTCTGTTGGAAGGTGATGGTCAGGTCGCCGCTGCGGACGTTGATCTGGTCAAAACTGATCGTTCGGAGGTCCAACAGCGTCGTGTCGCGCCACTCGTCGCCGGAAACGGGGAGAAACCGCAACAGTTCGGCGTCAACGACATACACGCTCTCCACGCCCACCACTTGCAAATAGACCTGGTCGCCGGGTGCCGTGGTCTTGCCGACGAGAATCTGGGTATTCCGGCCGTTGTTCTCGACAATGATCGAGAACTGCGGCTGGTCGAAGCCGAATTCCTGATCGAATTGCGGGCGGTCGCGCAATTCACGGACTCCAATTTGCGCGGCGGGCGCGAGCGTTTCCAACTTGTAAAGCAGGCTTTCGATGGCCAGCGACTGGGCCGGATACGCCACGGGCCGGGTCAATTTCCAGACACCGTTGGTGAGGATGGCGCGGATTTCCAACTGGCCGGCGGGGCTGACCTGCAACGCGCCGATGGCCGCATCCTTCAATTCGGGCAGGATCAACACCGGTCCGGGCAGCGGTTTGCGGATGTGACGTTCGTAAAAGAAAATGAACGCGAACAGCGCCGCCGCGACAAAGATCCAGTTCCAGGTGCTCTTCGAGTTCATACCCGGAAATCCCGATGCGACACAGTCACGACTCGCGCGGCGACGGTTGATGTTTCAATAGGCGATGTCATTTCGCTTTGCATTGGATGGCCGGCCGGCACGGAATGTTCATGCCCGCTGGCGGCCCGGCCCGTCATTTCACGGCGGCCCACACGCGGTGAACGTCGTCGTGATCGTCCAGTGACTGGAGAAATTCCCCGGTCTCGGCCTTTTGCGCGTCGGTCAGTTCGGGGAATTGCTTGGGCACGTAACCCAGTTCGCTGGTCACCACCGTCCAGCCGTTCTGCGACAGCCAGGTGGAAACCGCGTGGACTGCCGTGCGTTCACAGATGAAACGCGCGCCGGTCGCAGCCTCGGGAATGTCGTCGTTCTGGTCGTGCGAAAGCGTTTCGACTTCGTTTGCCCCGGCTTCGATGGCGGCGGCTTCGCGGTCCGCGTTGGTGTCCGAATGATGCGCTTCGACAAGACCGACGTGATCGAACAGGAACTTGTTGCTGCCGGCGGTTCCCAACTGGCCTTTCTTGAACAGCACCCGGATTTCGGGTGCGGTGCGGTTCACGTTGTCGGTGTACACCTCCACGATGACCGGCACTTTGTTCGGGGCGTAACCCTCGAACACGACGTGTTCCATGACCAGTTTTTCGTCGCCGACACCCGCGCCCTTGTTGATGGCGCGCTGGATGGCGTCCTTGGTGACACTCTCCTTCTTTGCCTTTTCCACAGCGGTGAAAAGGCGGGCGTTCATCGTCGGGTCAGGCCCGCCCATTTTCGCGGCCACGGAGATTTCACGCACCAGTTTGCTGGTGGCGCGGCCCTTTTTCAGGCCCGCGACCAGTCGTTTCGCATGCAACCATTGTCGTCCCATGCGGCGAGGGTAGGGAAAGCGGGAACGAAATTCAACGCGCAACAGCGGCCCCTGGCAATAGTGCCAGTCGCAGGCAGGCGGCTTCGCGGTCGTTGCGAACGAGCAGCAGGTCGCCGGAGAGTGCGATGGGATTCCAGGTTTTGGAATTGAACACCCTGAAGCGCGTGATTTCATTGGACGCGTCCGGCGTGGGTTTCAGCAGCACCAGTTCGCCCGATTCAGCCATGAGCAGAAAATGGTCGCCCAGCGCAAGTCCCTGGCCGTGGCCGTAGCGGCCTTCCTTCCAGCGTTGTGAGCCGTCGCGCAAATCAACGCAAGCGTAAATGCCGTCGTCCAGTCCGTAGACGAATCCGTCGCGTGCGAACAGTTGCGAGAACTTGGCTTTCATGCGGATGGATTTCCAGAGCGGCGTGGCCTTGAAACGTTCCGTCCCTGCGCGGGAGATTTCCAGCAGTTGCGCGCCCACGCCGTAACCGCTGGAAAACAAAACTTGATTGCTGCTGACGACGACTGGCGAGGAACAGACCACGTTGCCATTGCCCCACGGTCTTTCCCACAGCGTTGCGCCTGTGGCGGGGTCGTGCGCTGAAACGCTGCCGTCGTTGAACGACAACACCTGCTCTACGCCGGCCAGTGTGGCGAACACGGGCGATGCGTAACCGGGATTCATCGTTCCCGCAGACCACATGGGTTGTCCGTCCTCGGCGCGGAAGGCGTGCAGCGAATGTTTGCCGTTGTCGCTGCCGTGGACGATGACCAATCCGTCCACCAGCAACGGCGAGCCGGCAAATCCCCAGTCCGGCACCTTGCCTTGGTTGACGGCCAGAAGATCGTGCGACCAGAGGCTGCGGCCCGTGGCGAGGTCCAGGCAGTTGAGCAGGCCGGTGGCACCCATGGCGAAAACACGATTTGCGGAAACTGTCGGTGTTGCGCGCGGTCCTTCACCGGCGATGGTGGTGTTGTAGCGCGCCTTGTCGGTGTGAACCCACAACTGGCGGCCTGTTGAAAGTTCCCGCGCCACCACGCACTCGTCCTCGCCGCGCTGTTCCTGCGTCAACGCGATGTCGCCGACGATTGCAAAGCCTGACCACGCCGCGCCCACGGGTTCGCGCCACAGTACCTGCGGCGGATGCGCGGTCCAGTCGGCGTTCAAGCGCGTTTGCGGCAGCACGCCCGTGCGGTCCGGGCCGAGGAACTGCGGGAAGTCGTTGTCGCCGGAGAGTGCCAGTTTGGAAGACCAGTTCGCGTCCGCGGCAATTGCCGTCGGCAGTACCGCGCGTTTCTGCGCCCAGCGGAATTCGAGGATCAGTCCGAGATCGCCGCTCGCACCACCGATGCGGAACAGCGCCAACAACAACACACCAGCGATGACGGAGCCGAAAGTGATTCCCAGTCGCAGACGCTTCGGTGCGCGTGAGAGGAACGTCCACCACACCAGCAGCAGGATGGTGGAGATGATTGCGATCTTGTAGGTGTTGAGATTGCGCTGTTGAAACGGCCAGTCGGCCTGGGAGCGAACCCACACGATGAGGGCGGTTGCTACCAGCGCGATCAATGCGCCCGGCCACCAGCGGATCGGGAGCGGTCGCAATGAGTCTTCGTTGTGTTGTTTGCTCGTCACGAGAACGGGGCGAAGCCGGACGAATGAAATGCCTGTTCCCGCCGTCCGATTGTGAGTGTTGTCAGCGCAAGGCTCAGAAGCCGCCCGGAGGGCCGCCACCGCCTTGACCGCGTTGACCGCGCTGTCCGCGACCGCCGCCGAACGGGTTCTGGAATTCAACCGGCTTGCCTTCGAGCAGGTTCTGAAGATTCTGGCCGGTGGTCAATATCACTTGTTCCATGCGTTCGTCAGTGACGGTGGTGGCGATGGATTCGAGCAGTTTCATTCGCCCCGCGATGACTTGCGGATCCGTTGGTGATTCCACTGCGAAAGGTCCGCCACCGCCGCCCGGTCCACCACCGCCGCCGCCGGCCAGTCGCATGATGGCCATCATCCGTGCGCCGTTGTTGAGATTCGTGTCGGTGACAATCTCTTTGAACAGGGTGTCGGCCTGGGCGTTTTGCCCGGCGTAATTCAACATCTGTCCCGCCAGTTGCGCGCGATCCATGAAGTTCGTCATCCGCGAGTCCTGATAGGCCGCATACAACGCCGAGACGGACTGGTCTTTGAGAACGCGAGTCAGGTAATCCAACGCATCGCGATCTACACGCCCGTCTGCGCTGATCAACTGGCTTTGCGCGGAAGCTACGAACGTGGTGTCGTTGTACATCTCCAGCACGCTGTAAAGATACGCCTTCGCGTTCTGATCGAGCCGGTCGGGATTGTCCACGGAGATGGGATTGGTCAACAGGTCTTTGGCGGCGGTAATTGCCAGATCGCGATACTTGCCGGGAGCAATGGTTTCCAATTTGCGCGCCAGATAAGCCACCTCCACTCCACGGCCCGTTGTGCCGAGAACGTTGGCGAGAATTTGTTCGGCCTGGTCGCCGCCAATTTGTGCAACGACGTCCACCAGACCCAGTCGCAATGACGGCGGCAGCACAAAGTCGGTGCGCAGTTGTTGTCCGCGCCGGAACGCAAAGAAATTTCCGCGCCCGCCCTGCGGTCCGCCGGCTTCCTCGATGGAATAATCCACGTCCTCGCTGCGATCAAAGAACTGCGCGATGACCGGCAGCGCGGGTTGTCCACATTCAGTCAGACTTTCCAGATAGAAGACGACCAGCCGGATTGCGCGCGTGCGGTTCGTGCCCGAACCGGGATGAATTTGCAGCAAACGGTCGAGAATCTCCTGCGGGGTCAGCTTGGCGGGCGTAACTTCACTCGACGACGGCACTTCGATGGTTCGCACGGTGCCGGACTTTTTGCGAGCATCCTCCAATTGCGACTCCAGCTTGGATTTTTCTGCTTCGAAAATCGCCTTCTCCTTTCGCAGTTCCGCGCTGGCATTGTTGGAAACGACGATGTATGCCGCCCCAAACCCGATGGCGGCGGAGACAAAGAGTGCGATCAAGTTTTTCATTCAAATGCGGCTCGTACGAGGCGGCCTGACAGTGAGTCGTCGCCGCAAATCGCGGTTGCAAGAGCCAGTTATTGAGACGCCGCCGCTGCCGTGGGGTTACAGCGGCAGGTTCACACGCGCGTTCAAGCGCGAGAAGACAAATTGCGCGGTCGTTGGAGGAAATGGTCCTAGAATTCGCACTGCGCGCCGGGAGTAAATCTCGGTCATGTAATCCAGAACAACAGCTTGACCAGTCCCGTTTCGCACGCTTCCTGACGCTCGCGAACTGCCGCCCTGGAACCCTGATTGATGAAATATCTACTAAAACAGTCGGGTAATAATCCTGATCGCTTTTGAGGTGATTGCCATGGGCTTTGTATGTTGTAAGTATTTGGAATGTATGTGAATATCCGAGTGGAGCGGGATTCTTTACGACGGCTATAATATACAGATAGTATCAAACAATACTTGACCAGTAGAGTTAAACTCGGCATGAATTTCATTGACGATTGAACCGGGAAGCACAAGTCTCCCGACGCATTTTCAGCGATTTATGACGACAACAGCGGGAACACCGAAACTGACTCACAACGAAGAGATCAAGGCAGCCATTCCGACACTGGCCGGAACCATCGCGGCGACGATTGCCGACGAGAGCGCCGATCATTTTTCCGACGACGACAATCAGTTCCTCAAGTTCCACGGTTCATACCAGCAGGACGATCGCGACCTCCGTAAGACCGGCAAGAAATACATCATGATGATCCGCGGTCGCATTCCCGGCGGCGTGATGACGGCGAGACAATGGTGTGTGTTCGACGACCTTGCCGCGCAGTATGGCAACAACACGCTCCGAATCACCACGCGACAAAGCATCCAGTTTCACGGAGTGGTGAAATCGGGTCTGCGGCCTCTCGTCAAAAAAATCAATGAAAGCCTGTTGTCCACCCTGGCGGCTTGCGGCGACGTGAATCGCAACGTGCTCGCTCCGCCAACGCCCGCTTACACCAAGGCGCGCGGACAGGTTTATGCAGACGCGCACAAGGTCGCAATGGCGCTCGCGCCGCAGACAAAGGCGTATCACTCCATCTGGATTGACGGCGTGCAGTTGGATAACGAAGCGGCGGAGAACAAGAACTTTGTTGACCCGCTTTACGGCAAGACGTATCTGCCGCGCAAATTCAAGACGGCATTTGTCATCCCGCCGGTCAACGACCTGGACGTTTTCACGAACTGCCTCGGCTTCATCGCGATTGTCGAGAACGACAAGCTCGTTGGCTACAACCTCTGCGTCGGTGGAGGCATGGGACGCAGTCACGGAAACGAAGCCACGTATCCGAGATTGGCGGACGTCATCGGATTCTTTACGCCGGACAAAATTGTCGAGGTATCGAAATCCGTACTGACGATCCATCGCGATTTTGGCGACCGCACCGACCGCAAGCACGCGCGACTGAAATACGTCGTGGCCGAACGCGGGGTGGATTTTATCCGTGACGAAGTCAACAAACGCGCTGGCATAACTCTCCAGCCGGCGAAGCCGTACAGATTCACGACCATGGGCGATATCTACGGCTGGCACAAGGCCGTGGACGGAAGCTGGTTTATCGGCCTGTTCGTCAGCATGGGCCGCGTGAAAGACGCGCAGAAAATCGCATTGCGCGAAGTCGCCGAGAAACATCCCGGCATCGAGTTCAGGCTGTCCGCCAATCAGAATGTGATCCTGGCAAATGTGTCCGACGCGGACAAAGCCGGGATTGACGCGATCCTATCACGTCATGGTGTGAAGACGGAGAATCAAACCACAGTGATGCACGCCGCTTCTATGGCCTGTCCCGCGTTGCCGACCTGCGGTCTGGCGCTCGCGGAATCCGAGCGAATGTTGCCCGGTCTCGTTGACCGCATTGAAAAACTCTGCGGCGACCTCGGCCTCGGCAACGAAGAAATCATCATCCGCTCCACCGGCTGTCCGAACGGCTGCGCGCGGCCTTACATGGCCGAGATTGCATTCGTGGGCAAGGCACCGGGCCGTTATCAGGTCTGGCTTGGCGGCAACGCGGCGGGCACGAGGCTCAATCGCATCTGGAAGGACATGGTCAAAGACCCGGAGATGGAAACCGAATTGCGCCCGGTGTTCGCACGTTTTGCGAAGGAGCGCCACGCCGGCGAACGTTTCGGCGACTGGTGCGACCGTGTATTGCTGAAAGAACCCGCGACAACCAATTGATTTCATGACACCCGAACAAATCGCAAAAGCCAACGCGGAATTGCAGGGCAAACCTGCGCTCGACATCGTCAAGTGGGCCGTAGCCCAATCCAATGGCAGGGCCGTTGTCTCAACCAACTTCCGGCCTTACGAAGCCGTCATTCTGCATCTTTGCACCCAGGCGCAACCGGACATGCCGGTGTTGTGGGTGGACCACGGTTACAACCGTCCGGCCACCTACATCCACGCCGAGTATCTGCGCCAGTTGCTGCGGTTGAATATCAAGTCCTATCTCCCGCGCATGAGCGCCGCGCACCGCGACGCCATCCACGGGCCGATTCCCAGTCCCGACGACGAGGAGCGTTTGAAGCTGTTCAGCGCGCTGATGAAGCTCGAGCCGTTTCAACGCGGCATGGAGGAACTCGCGCCCACGGTGTGGATCACGGCGTTGCGGAAGGTGCAGAACCCCGACCGCGCCAACATGGACATCGTGGCGTGGGACAAGAACTTCAACGCGCTCAAGGTGAACCCCGTGTTCCATTGGACGGACATGGACATGGAGGCCTACCTCGCGCAGCATCATCTGCCGAACGAGTGGGATTATTTCGACCCCGCCAAGGCCAACGAAAAGCGCGAGTGCGGCCTGCACACGGACTGGTTCACAAAAGCCGTCGAAAAAGTATAGACACGGATTTCACAGATTTTCACCAATTACAAATATGTCAGATTTGCTCTATCGAGAGGAATCGCACCGATTGATAGGTCTTTGCATGGAAATTCACCGCGAGCTGGGCAAAGGTCATGATGAGGTGATTTACAAAGATGCGCTGGTCGTTGAGTTGTCCAGGGCGCAGGTCACTTTCACTCGCGAAAAACCGTATCAGATCAATTACAAAGGAGTCATTCTGCCGCACTCATATCGCGCTGACTTCGTCGTTTGGGACAAGATTCTGTTCGAGGGAAAGGCAGTTGAAAAATTGACCGACGCCCATGTGAAGCAGGTGCTGAATTATCTTGCGGCCTCCAATCTCAAGCTCGGCCTTTTGGTGAATTTCGGAGGCGATTCACTGGAATGGAGGCGGGTGATTCTCTAATCCGTGTCAATCCGTGAAATCCGTGTCAAAAACAAGTCCATCATTATCCGCGTCTCGATGAGTTCATACCACCTCGACCATCTTCAATACCTCGAAACGGAGGCCATTCACGTGATGCGCGAAGTCGCCGGCGAATTCGAGCGGCCCGCGTTGTTGTTTTCCGGCGGCAAGGACTCCATCTGCCTGTTGCGACTCGCGGAAAAGGCGTTTCGTCCGTCCGACATCCCGATGCCGTTCCTGAACATCGAAACGGGCCACGAATTTCCCGAGCTCATTGATTTTCGCGACCGCCGCGCGAAGGAACTGGGAGCAAAACTCATCGTCCGCACCGTCGAGGACGCCATCAAAAAGGGCCTTGCGCATCCGTCGCCCGGCGAAGTCAGCCGCAACCGCCTCCAGACGCCGGCACTGCTGGGCGCGATCGAGGAATTTCGTTTCGACTGCTGCATCGGCGGCGCACGTCGCGACGAGGAAAAGGCGCGCGCGAAGGAGCGGTTCTTCAGTTTTCGCGACGCGTTCGGACAATGGGACCCGAAAAATCAGCGCCCTGAAATCTGGAATCTCTTCAACGCCCGCATCAATCCCGGCGAGAACATGCGCGTCTTCCCGCTGTCCAACTGGACTGAGATGGACGTCTGGGAATACATCAAACGCGAGAAACTCGACGTGCCGACAATATATTTCAGCCACGAGCGCGAGTGTTTCCGTCGTGGCGGCCAGTGGCTACCCGTGCCGCCCTCGCACACGGATTTATCAAAGCCCGATCCCTACGACGGCGCGCGTCCCAAGCCGAAGGAAAGGCACGCGAAACTCGTCGTGCGCGTGCGCACCATCGCCGACATGATCAGCACGGGCATGATCGAATCGCGGGCCGACAGCATTGACGACATCATCGCCGAGGTCTCCGCCGCGCGCGTGACCGAACGCGGTTCGCGTGCCGACGACAAAGCCAGCGAAGCGGCGATGGAGGACCGCAAAAAGGCCGGATATTTCTAATTTGACCGGTATTTTCGAGGCGATTACACTTTTGGCAAATGAGTCAGACAATTACCGTGCGATTGAACGAGGACCTGTCCTCGTGGCTTGAGGAAACGGCGGCCCGAACGGGCGTTTCCCAGGGTCAGATTGTTCGCGAACAACTGGCCAGGGCCAGGGCCTCCAGCACTGGCCGCCCCTACATGCGCCTTGCCGGCAGCATGAAAGGACTTCCGCGAAACCTCTCCAAACGCAAAGGATTTTCCCGGTCGTGAAAGGCATCGCCGACACGGGATTTCTGGTGGCTTTCATCAGCAGCAACGACGCCTATCACGATTGGGCGGCCGGCGTTGCGGAGCAGTTGACCGAGCCGTTGTTGACTTGTGAAGCCGTTCTGGCGGAGACAGCCTTCCACCTCGGCAACACAACCAAGGTGTTTCAGTTGATCAAGGAAGGCGTCGTCACTCTCGCGTTCGACTGCAACGATCCCCTGGCCCAACTCGAATCCCTCGCCCGCCGTTTCGCTGATCGCAAACCCGACCTCGCCGTTCTGTGCCTGATCCGAATGAGCGAGTTGTACCCAAACCATCCCGTTGTCACAGTTGACATTGATGACTTTCGGATTTATCGCCGCAACAAACGTGAGGTGATACCGTTGATTTGTCCGCCCGCTTGATCACCATGCCCCACACAGCACATTCCATCGAAATCCTCCGCTTCAACACCTGCGGTTCTGTTGACGACGGCAAGTCCACGCTCATCGGACGGTTGCTCTACGATTCCAAGTCGCTGATGGAGGACCAGCTTGAAACGCTGGAAAAATCCGCCGATATCACCGGCGGCGGGCAGATCAACCTCGCCAATCTCACCGACGGCCTTCGCGCCGAACGCGAGCAGGGCATCACCATTGATGTGGCGTATCGCTACTTCGCGACGCCGCGCCGCAAGTTCATTGTCGCGGACACTCCCGGTCATGTTCAATACACCCGCAACATGGTCACCGGCGCCAGCACCGCCAACCTTTCCATCGTGCTGGTGGACGCGCGCGCCGGTGTCATCGAACAAACCCGCCGCCACACCTACATTGCCGCGCTGCTTGGCATCCCGCACCTGGTCATTGCCGTCAACAAGATGGACCTCGTGGATTGGAGCGAAGACCGCTTTCTGGAAATCCGCGAGGAGATTGAAGGCTTCCTCCCGAAGCTCGACGTGTTCCGCGACGTGAAGTTCATTCCCATCAGCGCGCTCAACGGCGACAACGTCGTCGAGCCGTCCAAACAAACCCCGTGGTATCCCGGCCCGACGTTGTTGGCGCATCTGGAAACCGTCCACATCGCCAGCGACTGGAACATGAGCGCGTTCCGATTCCCGGTGCAATGGGTCAACCGCCCCAACAATCCCCGCGATCCGAATCTGCACGACTTTCGCGGACTGGGCGGCCAGATAGCAGGCGGCATCGTCAAAACCGGCCAGACGTTGATGGCATTGCCCGGCGGCCTCAAGAGCAAGGTCAGGGACATCTGGACATACGACGGCACGTTTGCGGAGGCGTTTTGTCCGCAGTCCATCACGCTCGTGCTTGAACATGATCTGGACGTCAGCCGTGGCGACATGATCGTTGGCTTGGACCAACTGCCGGGACTGGGTTGTGATCTTCACGCCAGGGTTTGCTGTATGCACGCGCGACCGTTGCAACGAGGCAACAAGTATTTCCTCAAACACACCACGCAAACGGTTCAGACTGTCGTGACGAGTGTCGAAAACCGCATCAACATCCAGAACTTTGAACCGGAATCGGTCACCGACGGCCTTCCGCTGAACAGCATCGGTGAAATCCGCCTCAAGACTTCCAAGCCGCTCATCTATGACGGCTATCGCGACAACCGCCTCACCGGATCGTTCATATTGATCGAACAGGGCACGAACGCGACCGTCGCCGCCGGAATGTTGTTCCCGCCGACGGAAACGGTGAAGCC
Source organism: Verrucomicrobiota bacterium (assembly GCA_035327385.1). GTDB lineage: Bacteria > Verrucomicrobiota > Verrucomicrobiia > Limisphaerales > JADLHS01 > DAOLDN01. The sequence goes on from DAOLDN010000045.1 coordinate 12,579, forward strand.
CGAATACAGCGACTTCGCCATCTGAACAGATCTACGAAGGCGCACCCGCCGGCAGATGCGTGTGTGGATTGGGTGTGTTGGCAGCAGATCCGCGTTTGAAAAGCCGGCGTAACCAACCGGACTTCGACTCCTGCGCTTTTGCGAATTGAAATCGAGCGACACGCAGGGGACTGGCGACAGGCGAGACCTCCATCCGCCATTTCCGATGCGGCAACCTGTCGCATACGTCGCAAGGCTCGGGGTCGGCGTCGCGCAGTTCATCCGCATCTTCACGCGGAATCAAATTCCTGTAATGGCGGCAGGTCATACGTGGATAATTAAGCAGCCGATTGTTACGACCTTGTGACACAAACGTGAACACTTGGAGACTTGTCATCAGACAACGCAGGCGTGTTCATGTCATTTCGGTTCTTCGCTGTTTTCGGTGGAGCCGTTCCCGGCACAAGCTCCAACCTCCAGGT
>DAOLDN010000046.1:0-12932 GCA_035327385.1 Verrucomicrobiota bacterium
GGTCACCGGATGTTTTGACCTCCTGGTTTTCACCGAGGTGATGATGACGTGCAGGAACACTGCTGCGGCAGCCACCACAAGATTGATCCCGCAAACCATGAGACTGGCGCTGTTGAGTCCGAACGTGGGCAACGCGAACAACAGCACCAGGATGATGCCGGCGACACCGCCGACAGTGTTCGCGGTATAAAGCCAGATGGCGGTGTTCTTGAGCGGGCTGAGGGCAGCCAGCGCCCGGATCATCCACGGCACGGCAAACCCCATCGCCATCGCCGGCGGTGTTACGAACACGAATGGCACGATGTGCTTGAGCCACGTCAGTTGGTGGGACTGATGAATCAACGCGGCAACCTGTGGCGTGAACACGGCGGGCAATGCCAGCAACGCAATACACACCTCGACCAGCGCGACCCACAACCACGGTCGTTTCGATGGCCCGCCGCGCAAGGCCGCCAGCGCGGCACCGGCAGCGAGGCCGATAAAAAACGCTCCAATGACCTTTGAGAACGTGAACGGGCTGGCGCCCAACAAGTCCACGAGCCGCCGTGTCCAAAGGATTTGATGCGCCAGCCCCGCAAGTCCGCTGAGGGAGGCCATGATCAGGGCGGCGGACTGGACGAATCCGTTCAATCGCCGTTTGTTGCCCAACAATTGTAAAGCCAGAGGCGGCGTCCGCGACGGGACGCCACCTCCGGCATGATCGTGCCGTGCAACACAGCCGCTATTGCGCATCGCTTGCATCCGCGATCTGACAGGCTAGAAACGTTTGCGTGACGACCGTGCGAGGACGAATGCCAGGCTGCCGAGACCCAGCAGAACACCGGTTGCAGGTTCAGGCACCACCGGAGCCACGCCTCTGAACATCACGTAGAGGACATCCGACGGCGTGTGCAGCGGAGTGGCACCCGGACCGTAATCGGACGTGTCGAACAACTGGAGCGCGACGATGTAATCGCCTTCGAGCGTGCCACTGAACCGTCTTCCGTGGATATGGCCGAACGGGTCCGCGCCCGGATTTCCCGCACCGAGCGTTTCATCGCTCAGTGCGACCAGAGGCGTGGAATTTCCGACGCCGAGAACGTAGGTCGGCGTCAATGAACCTGTATCCCAAAACGCGAAACTCGCTCCGTCCGGTGCGCTGATGAGCGTGATTTGCACGTTGAGGAATGCACCGCCCAGGGCCGCCAGCGGCGACGGGCTGTCGCCGCTGTTGGCCAGAGACGTCAACGTCGGCCCGCTGTTGTAATAACCCGCCCACGTTCCAGACGTGGAGTAATTCATGTTCTGCACGTAACCGGAGTTGGTGGCGAAGACGATGCCATTGACCCACAACAATTGCGCGCCCGCGTCCGGGGACACCGCTCCCGCGTTCAAATGACCGTGCTGCGCTTGCGCGGAAATGCCGCACAACAGCGCGCCTGCCGCGATCCAGGACAGCAGTCCCGACGAGATTCGATTGTTGATGATGACTTCCCCTGGCTTCATTGTTCTTGTTCCTTTCGGATTCATTGTTCTTGTTCCTTGTTTGTTGTTGTTTTGCTACTGGACAAACTCCCGAAGCCTGTAGAAACGCGCCGGGCCGGTGGCGTTCGTGTCCACGATGGTATGCACGTCACTGTGATTGGCGCCGATGACCTCGGCGAACTTGACCCAGTTGGTGGACGAAAGGTTGTCGTTGTAATCAATGTGGTAATCGTGGAAGAACTGCGCACCAAAACGGAACCGCGCCACGTTGTTCGTCTTTGAAAAATCACTGATGAAAACCCCCGCCTGAAAATAAAAATAATTGGTGTGGCCCGGACTGTGGACGGGCGTTCCGTCAACGTGGCTTGTGGAGGTGTCGCGCATCTGGAAGCCCACGGTGTAAAGGCCGGGCTTGTTGACGGTGAACCGGCGGCCATGGATGTGGCCGAAGGGATCGGGTTCGGGGAACGTGATGCCTTCACTGACATTGAACTGGTGGGCGCTGTTGGTGGTGCCGGTGGGGATGGTGAACAATTTCTGGGCTGCGGTGGCGTCGTCGTTTTCCTGCCACAGACTGAATTCTCCCCCGGCTGGTCCGGCGACGGTGGCGATTCTGGCGACAATGAACGCGCCCTTTGCAGCGGCGGCGGGCGCTGGGCCGCCTGTCCAGAGCGTCGCGGGCAGCGCGGCGAATGTGACGTCCGAATGGTAAAGCCCCGGATAGAGGAACGGGTCGTTGTCCGTCATAAAAAAGCAGGACGGCGTGACGCCCTCGTAGGAATTGATGTCAAACGAGCCTGCATTGACGATGGTCACGTTGGTGCGGTCCGGCTCCAGAGTGGTGGTGATGCCGGCAACCAGATGGATGTGTTGCGCAAATGCCTGAAAGTCGCCCCCGGAGAAACCGAGGGCGACCAGGCTGAATACGATCAAAACAACGAATCGTCTCACGTCAGATGCTTGCCTGGGTCATGGAGTTTCGCCACGGAGACGGAAATACACGGATGGCAATGACGGGTCCACCGCGAACAGGTTCGTCGTCAGCGGCGGCGCGCTGGCGAAGGGTCCGGCGACTGGCGTCCACGTGGTGAGGTTGGTGCTGGATTCCACGTACATGTTGGTCAGGAGACCCTGTTTATAGACCAGTGCCGCTACTTCATTAGTCACCACAAACTGTGTGATGTCCATGTCCACCGCGGTCGAGAACTTGATGGTGAGCGGATCGGACGGAGCGTGAATGGGAGTGCTGGTGAGTGTGGGATGATTGTCCGACACGTCATACAGCTTGAACGTCACGGTGTAGTCGCCCGCCTTGTCCACCGAGAAACGGCGTCCGCGAATGCTGCCGAAGGGGTCGCCGTCCGGCAGGCCGGCTCCGGTTTCGCAGTTGCCAAGGATGAAGCGGTTTTTGCCGGTGGGAAAGATGCCGCCGACGGGAAAGACGTAGGTTGGACGTCCATTGCCTTGTTCCCAAAAATAGAGTTTGGCACCTGCCGGGCCGGAGACGGACATCACCTGACAAACGATGTAGGAACCGACTGCGGCGCTGGATTCTGAGTTGGTCTGCACGGACAACGCCCTGAAGAGCAGATTGGAGGATGTGTAATGGTTGTTCGTGCCATAACGGTTGGCGATCCGTTGATAGACCATCGGCTGCACGAAACCCGAACCGGAGCTGAAGCTGTCTCCGTTGATGAACTTGAGTTTGCTGCCCGCGTTTGTGCTGACGGCACCGCAATCAATCGGCAGGATCTGCGCGTGCAACGCACCGGCGCTCATTCCCAGCAACAACGCGCCGAGCAGGCAATAGGATTTAAGGTGGATTTTCATTGGTTCGATTCTGTTTTCAGTTTGATTGGATTCGGAGATGGTTTGGTGCATGGCAGAGAGTCAATAAGGGTCAGGGTCTTCCAGTGGGCATGATGAAACGGCTTCCGGAGTTGGTCAGCAGCAAGGGCACGCGCGCCCATTTGAGCGTTTCCACGTGACCGTCGAGAAAGAGATAGTTGGCCGAGAGCAGATGTCGCAGCGCGTCCACCTGGCCGATGAATCCCTTGGGACCGTATCCGCCGGCGGGATTCGACGGTTCGGGCGAATTCCTGAAATCGGCAAAGTGGAAATGGTCCTGTCCGATGATCTCCTCCACCAGTTCGCCCATCCACGCCGTTTCGGAATGGCTGGGAACGGTGGCTCGACGGGAAAAGTTCAACGTGGGAGCGCCCACGGGCCGGGGCGTGAGATAATCGTTCACGGCGTAAGTGTAGATGCGGGTCTTTTCAGAAGGACAACGGTAGATGGCCGTGCCGTTGTAATCCGCCAGCGACGCGAGCCAGGAGGGCAGGCTGTGCTGGTTGCCGGGCAGGCGTTCGTTGTTGTCGGTGGCATACATTTCCGTGGACAGACCCATTTGTTTGAAGTGGTTCACACACTTGGTGGTCAGCGCCCTGGCCCTGGCCTTGGCCAGCGCCGGCAGAAGCATCGCGGCAAGGACGGCAATGATCGCAATCACGACCAGCAACTCGATCAGTGTGAATCCTGGCATAAACTTCTGTTTCAATTCTTTCTACGACCTTTTGCCCCCTTGCGAACCGGGCTCGACAGGAGCCCGGTTCACACACGGGTGCATGTTTATGTTTACCAGGCCCTCGAAGCGACTTGCGTTCCGAGGACTACCTTCTTGGCGACACACGGTGTGCCCGAGTTTTTCACCACGAAGAGCATGTAGTAACCGCCCACGGCTGTGCCGGGCAGCACCGGCGCCGTCACGCGGAGCATGTTCTCGCCCACGTTGGTGAACGGCAGCTTGATGTAGCGGCGGTCCGTGCAAATGCTGTGGGACATCGAACCGCTGCGGACGATGGCGACGGAGGCGATGTCCGAGGCGTCATCCACACCCACGTTGAAGTCCACGCCGTAATCAATCTGTGCGGGGTAACTGGTGATGACCGGGCGCACCGCAGCGTTGGTGTTCTCGTCGAACAGATACGGAGGTTCGAAGAATTGCGCGCAGGGCACGCCGAGGTCGGGGTCGCCGGCGGGAGCGAACGGATTGCCGGAGGGGACAAGGCCGTTGCGATTCTGGCCACCCATGAAGATTCGCCCATCCTGCCACAGATGGATGATGCCGTGTTCGTCGCGCGGCACCTGGCTCTTGTCCATGGTCGAGAACAGGCCGGTGGCGGGATCAAGGATTTGAACGTGCAGGCTCCAGGCCTCCATGCCGCTCAGACCGGTGCCGTTGCCGCCGATGATGCAGATTTTTCCATCGGGCATGGGTGTGGCGTAATTCTGACGGGCGCGCACGACCAGTGAGCCGGGTGTGGTGGTCCATTTGGGCAACGGCGCAGGCGGTTCGCCTGGCATGCGGACCTTGCTGAGGCCGGCCATTTCAAGATACATGGCGCTGGCGGTGACTGTTCCGGATGAATTGCGACCGCCCATGTGGTAGATGCGGTGGGAAACAACCTTGCCCTCGGAGTCCAGTTCCATGAGGTCCGCGTTGGCAGAGAACGGGGCGAAGGTGTTTGTGGCGGTGTCCACGTATTTCAGCCACTTGCCTTCGCGAACACTGGGGACCTCGCGTTCAGGATCGGCGAGCGCGCCTTGAACGTCCACCAGGTAGGTGTGTCTCGACGCCGTTTCGGATGAAGCGCCGTCGTCTTCTCCGCCTGCGGCAGCCTCGGCGGCGTTTTCAAACATCAGGGCTGAATTCACCAGCACTTTCCAATCGTCCTCGTTGGGGCCGGTCTGGACCACCAGACCGTTTGGATACCATGCCGGATGAAGCAGACGGGCGTTCTCCAGCGCGTAACAGGTGTCCGTGGTGCCGTCATAGACTTCCGGCACGGGAATGTTGACGCGGTTGGCGGGAGTTCCCGCCGAAGAGGAGAGGAAGCCGGCCAGTTTCCAGTTCCAGGCGATGGTGTTGGTCCAGTCCGGGCTGTTGATGAAGTTCTGCAACCATGTGGACGTGTTGGAAGGCGTTCCACCCGCAGGTTGAGCCTCCTCGTCACGGTCCCAACCGCTGAAGATGTAGGCTTTGTTGCCGGGCAATGCGATGGCGGTGGGATACCAGCGCGCGTAGCGCATGTCGCTCTGAAGCGGCGTCGGGTGCGTCACCGTGCCGTTCGTTGGATTCATCAGCCGGATTTGCATATAGTTCGTCGAATAATCCATGCCGGGGATGCTCGACAGCGCGTGGGGGTTGCAATCGCCGTTGGTGGAATTTCCGACAGGGAGGTAAATGAGCCGTTCCGGGACGCCTTCATCTATCTTGGACTGGAAATAGAGTTCGGAATACGGATCTGCCGGGTCGGCGTTGTATTGAGCGCGCATGCAGGAAATCGGGCGGTCCAGCCATGTCTCGGTGTCGGGATTGAACACCTGGATGCGGTAGTTGCCGTTCTGGCTGTTCATGTCGTGGCCGCCGGGGAAGATGGGGCGACCATCCTCCAGCGTGGCGAAAGCCGGGCAATACATGTCGTAATAAAGACCGCGCGAGACGCCCATGTTTTTGGTGGCGCCAAAATTGAGTTCCGCGTCGGAATTGTTCAGCGCGGCGGGCGCGTATTTCGGGTCTTCGGTGTCGTACTTGTAGGCGTCGGGATGTCCCCAGTCGTAGAGCTGCGTCAAATCAAGGTATTGGTCCACGCGGATGCGTTGGGGTACGGACTGGCTGACGTCGTGGATGATGGTGTAGCCGCCGTAGCAGAGCTGGTTGAACGAACGTCGCATGGCGCTGTTGAACTGGTTGCCGGAATTCATGAACGCCGTCTGGTTGGACCCGGTGCCAGGGCCGGGATTGGGAGTCGAGATCATGAAATTGACGACGTCGGGATTGACCATCTCATCGGCGGTGTAGGCCGAGTGACGGTGGAACATCAGCATCTTGGGCGCTTCCTCGTTGGTCTTCCAAACGAGCGTGTTGTGGACGGACATGGCGTGCGTGGGCAGCAACGGTCCGACCCTGCCATGAATCACAGGGTTCGTGTTGGTGTGACTCAACCACGTGACCGTGCCGGACGGACGGACGCTCAGGTCGTCGTTGGGATACGGCATGTTGGGGTCCGTGTTGTAAGGGGCGTCGGCGAACACCGCCACTGGCGCGACGGCGATTGCGATCAGGGCGGTCGCGCCCAATAGCCTTTGGAATGCGGATCGTTTGGCGTGAGGGAAATACTTTGGTTTCATTGTGGGTTCACCGTGGTTAGTTACGAGTACAATTGGTTCGAGTCCGGTTTTCATAACACATCCGACTGCGCGCCTCCCTCAGCAGTGCCGATGCCCCCGTGCCAAACCTGCCAAAAGTCATGCACGAATTGTCTTCGCGATACCCATGAACGTTTTGCTCACACGCGGTTTCGCGCCGGGAAACAAATGTCGAAGTGGGGCTGGCGCATCTGGCGACAGTGACTGGAATCGCGTCCGACTTCCGCGTTTGCGTGGCACGAAACACACGAACAGACACATCCGGGTCATCGCGATGGCAACAAATGTGTGTTTCGATTTGACCAGATTGGTGAATTATTTTGACCAACCCTTCGCAACAAACACGGAACACAGCCGACGCCACTTGGGCCACCTATGCCTACGAAGAAGCCGGCAACCAGACGAATCAAGTTGATGCGTTGGGGCGGCAGACCGGCCATGGGTTGACTCGATGGGCAGGCGCATCAAACGCACATTGCCAGGCAGTCAATCCGAGACATTCGGTTATGATCTGGCTGGAAATTTGATTGCTCATACGAACTTCAACGGCACAATCATCACCAACCAATACGACGTGATGAACCGCTTGTGGAAGAATTGGAATGGGACAGAAAGTGCGCGATACGAGTATCGGATGGAAAGACAATGTCCTAGGTCAGGTTGGATTCAACAACAAGCCCATTTGGAGCGTCAGTTCTGTCTATGAAATTAAACCGATATCTAAAACTCTTGTGGTCTATACCACTGACATGGGTTTTGTTCATTATACTAGTTGTCATTGCTCCTCAGTCAATGCCGTTTCCAGCTTTCAGTATTCTTGGAAACAACGATACTGTCGCCATTCGCCTCCTCAATCCGAAACACTTGTTATATATAGGCAGTTACAGCCCAATCGAGGATGAATATAGTAAATTACTCTCACATCTGGATTTTCATGTTTTGGATACGCATGGAAATGAGGTAAAGGTGGAATACATTGACCGCTTTTTTTACACAGGTAAGGCTAAATACATTGGAAGAGATCAAGAAAGAACTGTTCATGGCGGATCAGTATTTCGGTTACCGCAAAATGCATCTTATCCATTTGAGGGGATTCTAAAATCGAATATTCAGAATCTTGAAGGGATTATTTGGGTCCAGTCTAGCGGATCGTTCGCGCCGATTTTTCTGCTCATCCTCGCGCTATTCTCAATAAGTCTTATTATAACGTATTCTCTGTCGCTGAAGAAAAGTAAGTGAACGGTTTCTTTCCTTCGCAATTGGGCATAAAGGGGTCAGTCCCGAGTATTTACACTAACTGAGTGGTTCGGTAGGTTTTGGGTCATGCCCCGCGCATTGCGCATCGAATATCCCGGCGCGATTTACCACGTCATGAATCGTGGGGACCGCCGCGAGCCCATCTTCCGGGACGACTTGGATCACAAGAAGTTTCTCACCACGTTGGCCGAGGCTTGCACCAAGACGGATTGGCAGGTCCATGCGTATGTGCTCATGGGCAATCACTTTCATCTGGTTGTCGAGACGCCCAACCCGAATCTCGTGGCTGGGATGAAATGGTTTCTCGGCACCTACACCGCGCGGTTCAATCGCCGCCACAAACTCTTTGGTCATTTGTTCAGCGGGCGTTACAAGGCGCTGGTGGTGGATGGCAGCGGGAACGGTTATCTGCGCACGGTCTGTGATTACGTTCACTTGAATCCCGTGCGCGCCAAACTGCTGCGCCCGGAGCAAAAGCTCACGGACTTTGCGTGGAGCAGTTGGGCGGATTATCTCAAGTCCCCGGAGCAGCGTCCGCGCTGGTTGCGGGTGGATCGGCTGCTGGGTGAACTGGGGATTCCCAAGGACAGCGCCGCCGGGCGTGAACAGTTGGAGCAATACCTGGAGACGCGCCGCGCGCAGGAGGACGGGGATGAATTCAAAGCCCTCCGGCGTGGCTGGTGTCTGGGCAGCGAAACCTTCCGCAAAGAACTATTGGAAAGCGTCCACACGCGCGCCACGGAAAGTCATCACGCGCAAACGCGGCAGGAAACCACCGAGGAAAAAGCCCGGCGCATCTTGCAGGAAGAACTGGACAAGCTGGGCTGGACGGGCGCAGAGTTGGCGGCACGACCGAAAGGTGACGCCCGGAAAATCGGGATCGCGAAACGCTTGCGGGCAGAGACGGCGGTGACGTTGAAATGGATTGCCAAAGAGTTGCACATGGGGACATGGACGCACGTCGCCAACCGCTTGCAAAACGCGAAAGGAAAATGTGAACCAACGAACCAACCGGAATTCGGCCTTGTGTAAATACTCGGGACTGACCCCTTTATGAAAGCAAGAATGGTCCAAGGCAGCTATCTGCATTGGTTCGTCAACTGTGGTCTTTGTGTGGTTGTTTCCGTTTTGCTTTTTGCCTGCAAAGTTGAGCACAAGTCAGTTGGTGCGGGCGGCGGATTCGACAATCGCGGTGAGATGATGTCTTCATCGCCAACAAACACTGAAGTGCAAATCCGGCGAGATTCAACCAATACGAATTCTATGTCTGGAATTAGTTTGCCCGCAGAACTGCGAAGTTTGATTGACGGGATGTCTGAAGGCGAGAGGAGGCTTGCAGTGTCTTTCCTTACAAATGCCGCAACACTTGGAGACTACAAGCAATCAGCAGCGCTACTTCTCGACAAGTTACGAACGGTCACTACTGTGGAAGAATTGCGCAACTGGACACAAGAACGCATTCGATGGAGTGCTGACATGGCAAATGACTCAACCTTTTGGGAGGGAACGGACATCGCGTTTGAACAGATTCCAGAGCCACTTAGAAGCTTGGCTCCCACAAATCTTTTTGTCGCAGCTGCTGTGGAGAAACAACCGGCACCAAGCCACGTGGTAATCGCATGGGGAAGTGGAATGGGAGGTTTCTTCGGAATTATCGTCGGGGAACCTTCATTTAAGCCGTCATCCAATTGGGGATATTCGACGAATTGGGAAGATGGCATTTATGTGTGGCACTCCGACAAATAATTGAACGTCGGGTAACCATCTAATATACCTTGTCAAATACCGGTGGAAATGGAATCCGGTAAAGCCCGACTTTTCGAAATGACACGAAAGCCGAGAATCCTTTGGGCCGTGGTGGTAACGGGGTGCTTGTTTATGTTCGTGTTGTTCTCCGTCGAAGTATGAACTCGACACGCCAACCAATGCAGGGGCCATGCCATGATTTTTGCACTGGCAGAGCTTCTCGGCCTGCGAACCCTCTCGAAGCGAGGAAAGCTTGGCCTACATCACACTGAACCACTCAACGTCATGCCCGCCTCGGAGCGCTGTCTCAGTCAACCAAGCACGTGGTTTTGTGGGCTTATTTCATCCCAGCACGTCCAGTTCGCTTTTGATCAGAGTGGCGACCGCACCAGTTATGTCGCCGCCAGTATTCCGCGCCCCATTCAGGATGCAAGCCGACATCCTGTGCAAAACCCAACGAACTACTCTGCATTTGGACTGTGCCGCAGTGCAAACGGATTGGACCCTAAGAAAGTGGTAATGCCAGCGTGATAACAAGAGGGTGGTATTGTCCAATCACACTCCCATTTGTCGATACTGCTCTGGGAAACCCCGATCATTTTAGCCAATTCCTGTTGGGTCAGTCTCCGATCAAGTCGTTGCTTTCTTAAATGTTCACCGAAGCTCACTGGATTTGCTGGATAGGGCTTGTTTTGCCTGAAAACGCGCTTTTTAGGCGTAAATCGGGCTAAAATGGTGCGATCACAAATACCCAACAGCACCAACTCTCAACGCGTGTCGTGAATCTGCGAAATGATTGCAGCCAATGGGCGCATTCCCAGTGCACCGCCAATCCGGACGTGTATACGTTGCGAGAGCCGCACGGGGGTCAGTGCATTCGCACTCGGAAGAAACGGGCCGCGCGAAGTCACCGCGCGGGGACATGGATTGCGCGATCGAATGGCGGGCGGAATTAGTTGCCGGCGAATTGAAACGGGTTACGGACCGATCAGCACGCGGTAGAATCTTGAACGGTTGGTCGCGTTGGGATCCCTGACAAGGTATGAACCGACGTTGGGATTGTTGGTGACGTAGAGCGTGTTCCAGCCGCCGGAAGCGGGGTTGGTGGACATTTGCAGGGTGTAATTCTGGCCCGGAGCGCCCGAGAGCCGCATCGTGAACCGGTTCGTGGTCCAAACCGGATCACTCAGGAACGGCTGCGGATTGATGACCAGCAGCAGTTGCCTGTTTGTGACAACAGACCCCGAGTCCGTCACCTGCGCCTTGATGTTGTAGATTCCGAACTGCGCCGGCGTCCCGGAGATGAGGCCGTCCGAATCGAGCGAAAGACCCGAGGGCAGGTTCGTCGAGTCCGCCGCCAGTTGCCAGGTGTATGGCGGCTGTCCTCCCGAAGCTCCCAATCCGACATTGTAGGACATTCCGAAATTGCCTCGTGGCAACGTGAGATTGGTGATCTGAAGTTCAGACCCGGTCGCTTCGAGAACGAAATCGTGATCGGTCTGCTCCGATGCCACGGAAATGGCCAGCGGTTCGGGGCATTGATAGCCCATGGCCGCCAACTGCGAGCAGTTGAACGAGAGCCGGTAGTTGCCCTCGATGACGGCGTCCACGATGTAGAAACCGTTTTCGTCCGATGGCCAGGAGTCGAGGGTCGTGCCCACGTAATCGTCTCCAATGATCTCCACGCCGGCCACCGGATTGCCGGAAGTGTCGCGGACGTAACCGGTGATCAAATGGATTTCGCCGTCCGCCAAGGTGCGGTTTGCGGAGCATTGAATCAGGCACGCAATCAACGCGCACAACACGGGACGGGATTGTATGAATGGTTTCATTGCGTGGCTGGGTTGCGGTTTCGGACCGTGTTCACATCCGCCGATCCGGCATCGGCGGGATATTTTTTCAAAAGATATTCCACGAGCGATTCGATCTGGTTTGTGTCGAGGATGCCGCCCTCGGTCGTTGCGAACGCCGGCATCAATGAATCCTTTTTTCCGTAAGTGATCCACTGCCGCCAATACGCTGCGTCCGCATCGCGGTCCAATGCCGCCAGATCCGGCACCATTTCGGCGCGGCGTTTTGCCTGATGGCAGATGCCGCACGCCTTCTCAAAGAGAACCGCGCCCGTCTGGTTCATCGCCGGATGCGCGTGACACGGCGCGCAACGGCCCTGGAACACAGCCTGACGATTGGTTCTGGCGATCAGCACGTCCTGTTGTCGCGGCGAGACATTGGCAGGCGCGGGTGTGAGAGGAATCTTTATCGTCGTGACGAGCTTTTGCGCGCCGTGCGAGGTAAGGACAATGACCGGTCTGGTCACCAGGCCGTGCCTGCCGCGAGTGTTGATCCTCACGTTCAACGCGCCGCTTTCCCCGGGTTGAAACGTCCACGGCAGACTTTTTCGCGCCTCCACGACTGTGCAGTCGCAATCGGCTTCCGTCGCAAGGATCACGGCCGTTTCGGACGACGTGTTGGTCACCCAAAACGCGAAGCTGGCAAGGTTCGTCATCGCCGGCAGGTCCAGATGTTGTTCGGTGGACTCCCACGCCCACGGGTTCGGTTTCTGGGGATCAGCAGGGGGAAGTTCGGCGACTGAGGCCAGGGTGCCCGCGATGGTCGCCAGTTGGCAGATGGCAGTTCGCAGCGCAATCATGGCACGATTTCATAATCGGCCATCATCCCGAGATCCTCATGTTCGAGATTGTGGCAGTGGAAGAGGTATCTTCCCGTGTAACCCTCAAAGCGCGCGGCCACCACGATTGAGCCTCCGGGCGGAGCCACCAATGTGTCCTTCCAGCCGTGTTGCGACGGATCCTGCGCCACGCCGTTGATCTCAAGGACCTGGAACTGGATGAGGTGAATGTGTACCGGGTGCGGGTGATTGGTGGGATTGAGAAAGCGCCATCGTTCAACGGCCCCGTGTTTCACCTGCGCCAGCGGTGTCATGTTCAAATCGAACGTCTGGCCGTTGATCGTCCACATCGTGCCGCCGGGCGTCGTCATGCGGTTCAACGTGAATTGCCGCGTCACCGTTTGGTCCGTAACCGGCAAATCCTCCCACGGCGCAAGGCAATCGGGCACGATGGCATCGCCCGCGCCGGGCAGTTCCACGTCGAATCGCATCACATACGCCGTCCGGTCGGTGCAGGTGGCGCAGTTCCTCAATATCACCTGCGTGCCCGGCGAGTATTGCGCGAAATCCACGATCACGTCCGCCCGCTCGGACGGCACCAGTTCGATCATCGTTTTCGGATACGGTT
>DAOLDN010000047.1:0-12922 GCA_035327385.1 Verrucomicrobiota bacterium
GCGTCGCCGGCAAGCGGCGGGGGCTGTAATCGCGAACCAGCGCGACGGCCAGCAGCGCGTTGGCGGTCAGTGTGGCGATGAGAATGGGTTTTCGCATGGCCATGATTATTGGCATCGGAGCTTATGCCCCTTTGCCCGTGCGTCAAAGGCTATTTGTTTGGAGAATGATACGACAAATGTGACAGCGTTTCGCCGTGGGATGTTCAAAGCCAAACGGGGTGAAAGCGCCCAAATCCAAATTCCAAGTTCCAGAGAAGTTCCAAACTTCAATCTTCAATCAGACCGATTGCGAAGCTGTTGATGTTTGAAGCCTGGAGCTTCTCTGGAACTTGGAATTTGGAGCTTGGAACTTCCAGTCTTCCGTGTCGCCAAGACAGCGATTACCTGGCTCGACGGCCTTCGACGTGCCAGTCGAAGTAAAGTTCGTTGCGATGATGGCTGTGGGCGGTCCTGTCTGGCAGTTGTTGGTACCAGGGATTGTCGTTGACCGGACTGTTCTTCTTGTCGGCGTCGGTGACGGCGAAGATATCCGCCAGCGAACCGAACGTTTCGAGGTCGGATAATTTCAAAGGCGGCTTGGGCGGTATTCCCCAGCGCAGAGGGTAGCCGAACGGTCGAACCACCTTGATTTGCGGATTGGCGTCTGTGTTGGCCATCAGGCTGACACGTTCCCGATGCGGCGGCGGGCGTGGTGCGTAGTAGTCGTAGCCGGGACAAAGAAACGTCAGCAACCGCCCGTTGACGGGCGCTTCCTTTAGGTAACGCTGGAGATAATGCGGCAGGTTGTCGGCGTCAATGTCCTCCACCTCGAACGGCAGGCCGACCCACGCCGGTCCAGGCAGGCGGCCCTCGTTGTCGTTGACAAATTGCTGTGTCGCCATGCCGATGTTTTTAAGGTTTGAGACACAGCCGGAATTCAGCTTCATGGCTCTGACTTGCGACATTATCGGCAACAAGAGCGCCGCGAGAATTCCGATGGTGGCAATGACCACGAGCAGCTCGGTCAGCGTGAAACCGTTCAATGACTTAGTTCCTGTTTTCATTCACCCATCCAACGATTCGCGCCGGATTGCCGGCGACAATTGCGCCAGCCGGCACTTCAAAATCCACAATCGCAGCCGCACCGATGATTGCGCCCGGCCCGATATTTGCGCCGGACAGTATCACGGCCCGTGCGCCCACCCAACTGTTTTCCCCGATGACAATCGCGCGTTGCCGCCGGTCGTTGGCGACAGACTCCGATCCATTCGCCGCAGGCGGAAGCGCAACGGACGAATCTCCAACCACCACTTCGTGCGCTAGAAAGGCATAATTGCCGATGGTCACGCGGCTGTTTGTCGAAATGATGGATCCCACCAGAGTGCAGAAATTTCCGATCTCCACTTCGCCGTCCGGGCCGAGATCGAAGAATGTTCCGTGATAAATGCCGCTGTCGCTGCCCACGCGCACACCGCGCTCGCGACGGCTGCGATAATGCAGGAACGCATACGAACTGTAACACCAGCTCCGCGCGCCGATCACAACATTGTCCGGCAACGGACGCGGAAACCAGTCGTGCGACAGTATCGTTGCGGCGCTCATGGCGTTTTGTTCTCCGCGTCCACCCGCCGCGCTGGATTTCCCGCGAACGTCGCGCCGGCGGGAACATCTTTTGTCACCACGGCACCCGCGCCAACCCTCGCTCCACGTCCAATGCGAACACCTTTGAGGATGATCGCGCCGATGCCGATCCATGCGTCGTCCTCGATCACCACCGGCTTCGCGATGACGGGCGGTCGTTGCGAACGGTCGCCCTCCGGCGCGTTCGCAATCGCATCCAGCTTTCGCTGCTCCGGGTCGTGCGGATGAAAATCGCTATCGGCGATGGTGACGTTGTAAGACACCACCACGCGCTTTCCGATGCGGATGCTTTCAGCGCACATGAACACCGCACCCACCAGCGTGCAATCGTCGCCCACTTCCACCGCGCCACTCGGTTCAATATTGAACTCAGTCCATGTGTAAACCTTCACGCGGTCACCCAGCGTCAGTCCTGGCTCGCGCGTGCTGCGGAAACGCTTGAAGCTGTCGCGCCGCTCCAGAAAACAATCCGCGCCCACACGGACGTTCTTCGGCAGCGCCGCATAATCCCAGCCGCCGGTGATCGCCTTGAATTCGTTTTCCCCAATCAATCCGCTCATAATCCAATCCTTTGCAAAAGGTCGCCCATCACCACGTCCGATGAAAACTGCGTGCGCGCCACTTCACGCGCCGCGACTTGATGCCGCGCGTAATCTGCTTCCACCATTTCGATGCCGCGCGTCGCTTCGTCAATGTTTGAGAACGCGAACAATCCCTCGCCGGTAGGAATAAATTCCGAGAAACCCGTGTCCTGCACCACCACGGGCAATCCCGCTGCCAGATAACACACGGACCGGCAACTGAACCAGCCGCAACGCGTGGCGGCATAAACGTTCTTCGCCACGCTGAACTCTCCGCGCGAACCCTGGATGTATCGCCGGTAATCTTCCACGGTGCGGGAGATGTCCTGCGATTCCACCACCGACCAGCCCAGATTTCGCCAGCGTTCGCGAGGCGCTTGATCGCCGCCCACGGCGACTTCCAGTTTTGCGCGAGTCCGCGATGGCAATTGTTCCACCTTGCCGAATTCCATTTCCTTCGTCCCGTAGTGGACGCCGTTGTGCGCGATGGTTTCCTGGAAATTTTTCCAGGTCATGACCGTCGTCCACTTTGCGTTGGGCGGTTGAGGCTGCCAGCAATCCATCACCACGGGCGGCCGCGTGGGTTGCCATTTCAGGCCCATGTCCGGCAGCGGACAGTCCGGTTTGCCGATGCGTTCAGCGTAGGTGAAAAAGTGGTCGTGTGCGCGATAGCCGTGGCTGCCATACCAGTTTGGATTCGCGTCCCATTTCGGAAAGTTGCGGAAATGATTCCAGCCCGGATCGGAATCAATCAGCACCTTGCGTTTGCATGCCATGTATTCGTCGCGCAACAACGTCCCGCCGGACACGTTGAGGAACAGGTCCGCAGTCCTCACGACTTCGGCAAGCGCGTCGTCGTCCAGCCCGAACGTTTTGCCGTCCATGTTCCGAAATCGCCAGCGCTCACCCAGCGTCGGCGACAGTTTGCCGAGCGATGTTTTCAAGAACTCGACCGAATAAGAACAATCCTCGCCGTATTCTCCCTTGCGCGGGTCGTAAGTCTGCCAGCCGGTGTCTTCAAGGTAATAGACCTCGAAGCCGAGCCGCTCCAGTCCCAGCGCGTATTGCCCGTAATCCCACAACACGCCGCCCACGGGATAACTCGCAATCATTCCTGTGACGATGGCTCTCATTCAATTCGTCCTCGCCCTCGTTCTCGTCCTTCGTCCTCGACTGCCAATAATGCGATCACGCGTTCTGCCACAGCGCGATTCTGCCGCCGCCCTTCTTCGATGAATTCCACGGGCGGGCGTTGTTCGTGCAATCGTTCAAGTCGCGCAGGCAGGGATTCAATGTCGTCCAGTCCGCAAACCCAATCACCCAGACCCGCTGCGTTCATGAACGAATCCACCTTGTGATCTCCGGAAACCGCCAGCACACGACGCCCCGTCGCCAGCCCGATGATGCATCCGTGCAACCGCGATGTCACGATGAGGTCCGCCGCCGCATAAAGCGCCAGCGATTTCTGCAACGCGCCGTTGTGCCCGGCAGGAATCAGATTATTCGTCTGGCAACAGATGCGGCCCGTGCGCTGCGCAAAAGCTTCAGTCACGGAAACCATCTTCTCATAAACCTCCGCACCCACGTTGTCGTAATGATCCACGTGCAGCAGCCGTTTTGTTTCGCCGCCGACCGACCGCACCGCCGCCACCGTGGGACAGATCACCGGCGCGGGCAGATTACAGCCGGACAGCAAACCGCGCGTCAGTCCATCCCGCACAATGCACAGTCTGCTCCGGCGGACGATGTCTGTGACCAGTTCCAACGGCGGACGCGATTTTTCGAGCTTCATGTCGCAAGCACCGGCGCCCCAGATGACGAACGGCACGCGCGCTGCGATTGGTTCAAATCCCCTCCAAAACGGAACGAAATAATCCATGAACAATCCGCCGCCACCGATCACGATGAAATCCTCCGGCCCCGCCTGGTTCAACGCCGCCAATGTCGCGGGCACAAAAGGTTCGTCGCAAAAATGCTCCTTCAACGCATGAGGCGCGAGCAACGACTGGATTCCCTTGGCCGAGAGCCAGTCTCCGACGTTCGACTGATTGGCGTAAACGTGATGAATCATGCAATTGGGTGCGTGCAACCTCTTGTTGCATATACAACAAAAGGTTGTACGTCGTTATCCAGATGGTCGCAGGTTGATGCGCGTGAACACTTCCGCGTAATCCCCGCCGGGCCAGCTGTGCATCTCGCCGCGATAACGGTTCAAGCCACGCACGGCCTCCACAAATCCCACCACCGCACATTGGCTGCGATACGTCCGCACGGCGCGGAGTTTCCGTTCCATGAACGGCGAGATGTCCACGATTTCGTCGAGCTTCTGGATCGGCGTCCACACTTCGTACCCCAGAACGATTGGAGTTTTGCCGCGCAAGCTGCCCAAAGACCGCCGCAACAATCTCACCGCGCCGCGATGATCCGGGTGCGTCTCACGGTCGTGCGTGACGTAAATCACATCCGGCTTGAACTGCTTGAACTTCGCTCTCATTTGCGCGATGCCCGTTGCAGTTGGCTTCACCGCGCCGTCGGGCAAATGCCAGAATTCCAGACGACGAACACCAAGAATCTTTGCCGCTGCGCGCGACTCCCCTTCGCGAACGCGGATAGTTTCGGCTTCAGAACGTCCGTGCCCGCCCTTTTCACCGGAAGTCAGGAACACGACATGGACGGTGTCGCCGTCTTTCACGTGCTTGAGCAATGTTCCGCCGCAACCGATGGCTTCATCATCGGGATGCGGTGCAAGAACGAGGATGCGTTTCATTTTACGTGGTGCGTGATTCGTGATGCGTGACAGCGGCGGGAGGATAAAGCCCCCAGTTGCGGACACGGTTTACTTTCGTCGCGAAACGCGACTTGAACGCCTCGTCGCCCAGTCCGAAGTCAAACTCCCTCGCGCCTTCTTCAATTGCGGCGAACAAAAGCTGACGCAGCAACACCTCGCCCGGCGAATGGCGCGCGAGGTCAACCGCAAAACTGGGCTTGTACCACATGAAATCGCCGCGCCGCGAAAAACCAAAATGAAAAGCGATTGCCCGAACCTGCCATTGCACGCGAGTGAATCGCAGCCAGCCGGCGTCAGCGGCGGTTTCGGTCAGCAGCCGATAGAAATTTCTTTGGGCCGGATCGTTGAACAAACTCGGCGATGGAGTGGACGCCCAGCGAGCGATGTGTTGCTCGAAAAACTCATCCAGATGTGGAAGCATCTCGGCACTGGTCCGAAAATGCTGGACCTTGAGCGTTCCGTCGCGGGCAAAAAACTTTTCATGCCGCACGAGACTTTTCTTGTTCGCGGCAGCCACGGCATTGGATTTATCCGCCGTGAATTCCAGTGTCGGCGCGGACTGGTCGCCTTCGTCGAAGATTCTCAGGCCCAATCTCGCTGCGGCTTCATTCAGCAACCGGCCCGTCGGCGATTTGTCGGGCACGTGATAAAACACAAAACCCAGAAATCCTGCGACACGCTCTCTTGCGGCGAGCAATAATGCGTCAAGCACCTCCGGCTCGCTGATGTCGCCGATGAAATCCAGATAATCCGAGCCTCCCGACCCAACGAAATAAACCATGCCTGCCTCGGTGAACAGCGGCGCGAGCGCGACAATTTCGCCGTCACGTTCGACAGCAATGAGCAAAAGTTCACCACGACCGAACGCCTTCCACCACGCCGATTGCCATTCGTGTGTCAGAAAGACCGCGTTGGTCGGGCCTGTCGCCAGCAGCCGTTCCCATTGCGTCGGCCCGAATGACGGATCGTCAAATCCGCTCAGGACGCGCGTTGTGATGGTGGCGGTCATGATTCGGGAATCAAGGTCTTCAGTTGAAGGGTTTTTGGACTGCGCCGGCAGAGCGCAGCGACGACGGCGCTTTCGGATGGCGTTGGAGCGTCGTGAACGAAGAAAGCACGCGGGAGTGCAAAAGCGGTGTCGCGTTTCGCTTGCCACCGCAGTCCAAGACCCCCTCGTATTATCGCAAGCTCCGCCGGGTTCATGCAGTTCCTTTCCGCACACCACGTTTTGCCACTTCTGCATAAAACGCCTCAATCTTCTTGATGCACACGCGGCTTTCGGCTTCGGCCAGAACATACTGGCGGGCGGAATCGCCCATCGCACGGCAGCGGTCGTTGTCGCGCAACAATGCGCGCAACGATTCGGTCAACGCAGCCACGTCGCGCGGCGGAACAAGCAATCCGTTCTGTCCATCGCGCACCACTTCTGCGGCGCCACTGCCGGCACAGGCGATGACCGGCACTCCACACGCCATGGCTTCGAGATAAACGAAGCCCGGGCCACCCTCGTATTCCGATGGCGCGGCGAAAACGTGGGCGCGCGAAAAATGTTCCGGCAGTTCGCGACGGTCCACAAAACCGGGCAGGTCCAGCAGATCAGGGAACGCGCGCGTGACGCTGCGCAATTCTTCAATGACCTTCGCATCGCCACGCCCCAGCAAACGCAGTTGCAGGCCGGGAAATTCGCCGGCGAGTCTGCGCGCGGCTTCGGCGAGCAACAGCACGCCCTTGTTACGGGCCAATTTGCCGGCGAACACGATCGTTGGCCGTTCAGACTTCGGCACGTTGCGGGGCGAGAACAATTCAGCGTCCACACCGGTGTGCAGCACGGGAATGTTTTCGCGGACCACGCCATAGTGTTTCGCGCACCAATCCGCCGAGCACGCGCTGGAGGAAAACACCGCGTCGGCAAGCCGCACGCAAGTCCCTTCCATGAACGTGCCGGCGCGGTAAAACTCTGAATCCACTTCCGGCCAGCCCATCGTGTGCGCGAACATGATCAACGGACCGTGAAGATGAATGACTGTGGGGATGCGATTCCATTCGGTCTGGTTGAGGACATGCGCAAATCCTTCCGCGCCCCATTCAGGAAAATCCACAACGTCGAGCGGCGATTTCGCATGGATGGCAGCCACCGCCGCTGCGACCTGTGTGCTGTAGGTCAGCCAGTCGGCGGCTTCGGTGTGGACTGTCATACGCAACTCGAATCCCGGCACGCGCGTCACACGCACGCCGTTGTCGTTGCGTTCGGTCTGCTGACCGGTGGGACTGCGGGAGATGACATGAACGTCGTGTCCCAGCGCAGCCAGTCCATGCGCCTTGAGAAATGTCTGCGAGCCGATGCCGCCCTTGGCGGTTTCCGGCGGATATTCCTGTGAGACGAGGGCGATTTTCATGGGACGGCAATCCGATAAAACGGACTCGTTGGAATTTGTGAGACACGTCCGCTTTTACCACGAACCGGAACGCTGGCTTCAGCCGGCAGCGGGTTAAAGCAGCGTCCGGGCTGCCGACTGAAGTCGGCGTTCCAAACAGGGAATTCATGGAAAGTTTCCACGATTGCAAGATCGCGCATCGCGGCCATGAACCGTTGGCGCCGGTAGGGCGCGTCACTCTGTGCGCGACGCTCGTGAAAACTGCCAGCCCCGGCGCGCACGGAGTGACGCGCCCTACCTGGACGTTCGTGGATGAGGCGTGCGTCAGACAAAAATAAACTGGAGCGATTCCAACTCATCAGCCGGCCTTCGGTTGGGATTGGCGGGCGTTCGCGAGTTTGACATCTGATTTGGTCACAGACACCACACGCCCTTGTTCGAGTTGAATCCGCATGTCGCAGACTTCCAGCGTGGTCAACCGGTGAGCGATCATGAATGTCGTGCGGCCCTGCATCAGCCGTTGCATCGCTTCCATGATGAGGGCCTCGGTTTTCACATCCACGGAACTGGTGGGCTCATCGAGAATGAGAATCGAAGCGTCCTTCAGAAACGCGCGGGCCAGCGAGATGCGCTGGCGTTCGCCGCCGGACAATTGCACGCCGCGTTCGCCGACTTCCGTTTTGTAGCCGCGTTTGAGGCGTTCGATGAAATCGTGCGCGTTGGCGGCTTTGGCGGCGGCGATGATTTCCGCCTCGGTGGCCTCGGGTTTGGCGTAGGCGATGTTCTCGCCGATGCTGCACGAAAACAGCACCGGCTCCTGCAGCACGATGGCGAATTGATTGCGCAGGTCGCGCAGCTTGAATTCGCGGACATCCACGCCATCGAGAAGAATCTGCCCACGTTCCGGGTCGTAAAGTCGCAGCAATAAACTCACGAGCGTGGATTTGCCCGCGCCTGTCGTGCCCGCGATGCCGACGCGCGCGCCCGCCGGGACATCGAACGAAATGTCGCGCAACGCAGGCCGCTCGGGATTGTAAGCGAAGCAGACATCGCGATAGGAAACTTCGCCGCGCGAACGCAGCAGCGGACGGGCGTTGGTTTTCTCGACGACTTCCGGCGCGTTGTCCAGCAGTTCGAATGCGCGTTCCATGCTGACAATCGAGCCTTGCAGACTGGCGGCGCTTTTGCTCAACGTCTGCAGCGGGCCGTAGAGCAGCGCGAGGTAGCTCATCACGAGGATGAAATTGCCGAGCGTGAGCTTGCCGGACTGGACGTGCTGCGCGCCGAGGAACAGCACCGCCGCCATGCCCACGGCCATGATCATGCCGATGATGAGCGAGAGACTGCCGCCGGTGAACGCGAGCCGCAGTTGCTCGCGCAATCCCTGCCCCGCCTGCTCCACATAACGCGCCTGTTCGCGGTCCTCGGCAGCGAACGCTTTCACGACGCGAACCGACGACAGCACTTCCTGAACGACGCCGAGCGTGGAGCTTTCGATGTCCTTGGCTTCGCGCCAGCGGAGTTTGAGGCGGCGCGCGAAGTGTTGCGAAACCCAGAACAGCGCGGGCGCGACTGCGAGCGCGACGAGCGCCAGTTGCCAGTCGAGTCCGGCCATCACCACCACCATCGCGACGAGTGTGAACACCGCCGTCACCAGCGGAATCACTGCGTCAATGGTGATCCATTGGATGGCGGGCGCGTCGTATTGGATGCGATAGGTGGAATCCGCCGCGCCTTGTGTGTCGTGATACGACAGGGACAAACGTTGCACGTGCCGGAACAGTTTCGCGCGGAATGCGAGCACGAGTTTTTCTCCGGTGAAAGTCCGCGACAGCGCGAAGCCGAGGTCGGACAGTTGTTTCAACAACGCGATGAAGACGGCCAGGCCCGCGATGATTGCAATGGACGCAACGCTGCTGCGCGTCGAGCCATCGGGCAACAACCACGCGAGCGCGGCGGGCAGGTCGTGGTCGCCGAGAACGGAATCCACCACGAGTTTGAGCGGGATGGGATTGAGCAGCATCAACGGCGCGGACAGCAGACTGAGGGCGAACAATCCGGCGATGTGCCAGGCGAATGGACGGGTTTCCGTCATCAACCGACGACACAGCGCCAGGCCGGAGAGTTTGCGCGGGGCGCTCATGGTTTGTCGTTGAACCCCTTCCTGATCACGCGACGGATGGCGGCCATGGCGGTGCCGCACTCGTAGGCGATGCGCGCGATGAACAGCAGCGTGAACACCGCGAGGATGTCGTAGGCCAGCCAGTATTCATCCAGCGCCGCGCCCAGCGCCAGCGCGGTGAGAACGAGGGTGGCGACGATGGCTTCCACGGAACATTTCGGCCAACTGCGGAACCGGAACAGCATCTTGCCCGATCCGTGTTCCTCGTAGGTCATCAGCAATCGGGCCGCGCCCAGGGCGCCGCCGCGCACTTCCAAGTCCCAGCGGTCGTAATCGCCGCCGATGACGAGCGGCGCTCCGTCGTCGCGAAGCGAACGCGCGATGCGAACCAGCGCCTGGTCGGGAGACATCCAGGTTTCCGACCAGATGGTCCCCTTGCGTGGGACTGGAAAGATGAATGCCGTGGGAACGTGCGCCCGCAACGCCGTCAATCCGTGCCGTGTGCGACCCCAGAGCCGCGCCAGCGGCTGGACCAGGTGCAGAAAGAACGTCAGCACATACAACCTCGAGCGCGTCCAGGAGGAACGCGGCGCGCTGGGGAAATCCGCCTCGGACGCGCTGAGGATTGCCTGCCAGATGGTCGCTCCGGCGGCCAGTAGGAACAACGGGAAGGCGATGACCAGTTTGGGCCACAGCAAGGCGAGTTTCGTCAGGCCCGCGAGACCGAAGATGACGAGATACCATTCCGGCATCGTCGGCAGCACCGTGAGAAACGTGGGCGTGGATTGGTGCAGGGATTGATACGGGGAACTGCCCCACGCGCCGTGATAGACGTGTTGCTGCCGCAGCAACATGCGAGTGAGGCCGTGGCCGTAGAGTCGGCCCGCCCATTTGATGTGGCCGACGGCGTTGTATTTTTCCGGCCATTTACGTTCCAGCAACGCTTCGGCCTTTCCGTAGCCTTGCTGCTGTTTCCAGTAGGCTTTAACGGAATTGCGCCGGTGATGCCACACGAGCGCCGCCGGGCTGAAACCGATGGTCCAACCGCGTTGCTGGATGCGCCAGCAGCAGTCCACATCGTCACCCGCGACGCGGAACGCGGTGTCGAATCCGCCGATGGCTTGCAGTCGGTCTTTTCGGAACGCCATGTTGCAGCCCGGAATGTGCTCGGCCACGGTGTCGGTCAGGAGAACGTGGACCGGTCCTCCGGGCGCATTGACGACGCACTCGGCGATGTTGCCGTCGCTGGGTGGCGCCAGATTAGGTCCGCCGACGGCCGCGTGGTCGGTTTTGAGAAATGTTCCGGCCAGATAATACAGCCAATCGGGATCGGGAAACGCGTCGTCATCGAGATAAACGACGATCTCGCCGGAGGCGGCCTCCATGCCGGTGTTGCGAGCGGAACTGAGTCCTCGATTGGGCGTGGAGATGACCTTGACTCCGAATTCGCGACCGATGTCGGCGCAGTTGTCGCGAGAACCGTCATCCACGAGAATGACTTCGTAATCTGGGTAACGGACTTTTTTCAGGCCACCAAGACATTCGCGCAAAGTCCGGGAGCCGTTGTAGGTGCAGACAATGACCGAAATGCGAGGCCAGTCCTGGTTTTCGGGGAATGGCGTGTCACTGAAGGCGGCGCGGATGGTGTCGAGCGCGGGTTTGGGTTCGCGATTGCGTGTGACAACGCCGAAATCCCAGTCCTCGATGTCGTGGCCGCCGCGATACCATTCGTCCGTCCAGGCGAACACAAACGCTCCGCAACAACCGGCGGCGAACGCCGTGCGCACCTGCCAGTCGAGCACTTCGGCCTGTTTCTCAACTCCGTTGCGGCGGCTGTCCATGCCGATCTCGGCCATCAGCAACGGGCGGTTGCCCGCCAGATTTTGCAGGCGGGCCAGATAGCCTTCCAGTGTGGACGGCTTTTCCAGATAGACGTTGAATGAAAAGATGTCCGCGAACGAGAGGTTCAGATACTCCGTCGAGGGATAATTGACGTAAGTGACAAGGCCGTCCGGGTCTTCGGCTTTGGCGACGTGATAAAGGTCTTCGAGAAACCACTGGATCGCGCGACGTCCGTGCCAGCGGACGATGGGCGCGGGGATTTCGTTGCCGATGGAATAACACAGCACGGCAGGATGACCCGCGCAAGAACGGACACCGTCGCGGATCGTTTTGCGGATGGCCCGCACGCGGCGGCGGTCGGAGAGAAACGTGATGTGTTGTTCCCACGGCAGACCGACCATCACGTACAATCCATGATCGCGGGCCAGGTCCAGCAACCAGCGCGGCGGCACGGTGTAGGTGCGGACAGAGTTCAGACCGTTGGCGGCCATCAGCGTAAAATCGCGCTCGACGGTTTCACGGGACGGGAATTGATGGCCGTTGGCGTCGGGCCGGAACGTTCCGTAAGTGACGCCTCGGACGAACAGTTTCTTTTCGCCGACGAAAATGAATTTGCCGCGCACGGTGGGTCGTGCGTGGATGGGCAGGGACAGTTGCGCGCCGTCTTCCGGCAGGGGTGGATTCACAGATGTGGTCTGGCGTGACGCCATGAGATGCATCGCTGGCACGGGTTTTAGACGAAACGACCCCTAAAGTCCATCAAGGACTGGCAGTGGAAAGATGCGCGAAGCGAAATGCTGCTAAAACCTGGCGACCCTACCGGGAATCGAACCCGGGCTACCACCGTGAAAGGGTGGTGTCCTAACCGCTAGACCATAGGGTCGTCGAAGGCCGCCCAATATAATCAGGCGCGTCCTGGTGTCACGAAAAATTCACGTTTGCTTCGATTTCCCGTTTCCCGTACGTTGCCGCCTGTTTCTGATGAAAATCTATCTGGACGGCAAGTTTTGCGATGAAAATACCGCCAAAGTGTCCGTGTTCGACCACGGATTGCTTTATGGCGACGGCGTTTTTGAGGGTATCCGCGCTTACAACGGGCGCGTGTTCAAGTTGCGCGAACACATTGACCGCCTGTTCTACTCGGCCAAGGCGATTCTGCTGACGATTCCCATGACCCACGGCGCGCTGATGAAAGCCGTCGTGGATACCTGCCGCAAAAACAACCTCCGCGACGGCTACATCCGGCTCGTGGTCACGCGTGGCGTGGGCACGCTGGGATTGAATCCCAATCGCTGCAAACGTCCGTCCGTCATCATCATCGCGGACAAAATCCAGCTTTACCCTCCGTCGCTCTATGCCAAGGGCATGCAGATTGTGACCGTGGCCACCACGCGCAACCTGCACAACGCCGTCAATCCGGCCATCAAATCGTTGAATTACCTCAACAACATCCTCGCCAAGATCGAGGCCAACAACGCCGGCGTGGAGGAAGCCATCATGCTCAACGCGGAAGGCTTCGTTGCCGAATGTACCGGCGACAACATTTTCATCATCAAGGATGGTCGGCTGTTCACGCCGCCGCTGTCGGCCGGGG
>DAOLDN010000048.1:0-12642 GCA_035327385.1 Verrucomicrobiota bacterium
GTCTTTTGGCGTCCGGCCTCACGTTCGGCAACTGCCTGGCCCAACAGCCGATTCTAAACCATCTCGCCGTCATTCGTGAAGACGATTCCGTGTTGTGGTTTGATGCCAAGCTGTTGAACGTCGAAGGACGCGGCTGGAAGGAAACGAAGTCTCCCTACGATCGTCTTCCCGCGAAAGCCGAGGGCGTCGTCCGCGACCCGGTCTGGCAGTTGAGCCGTCATTCCTCCGGCATGTGCGTTCGATTCGTGACCGACGCGACCACCCTCCACGCGCGCTGGTCGCTCTCCAATCCTTGGCTGTACCTCCAGAACATGACGGCCATCGGCGTCAGCGGACTCGACCTCTACGTAAAAAACCAGAAAGGCGACTGGCGCTGGCTCGGCGTCGGCCAGCCGTCCGCGCAGACCAACGTCGTGAAACTCGCCGACAATCTCATTCCCGGCACGCGCGAGTATCTGCTGTATTTTCCGTTGCACAACGGCGTAACGTCGCTGGAAATCGGCATTGCGCCCAGCAACACTATCGCGCTTGTCGGCGCGTGGGGGCCGGGCGAACGCAAACCCATCGTCTTTTACGGAACGTCCATCCAGCACGGCATCAGCGCGTCGCGACCCGGGATGGTTCACAGCGCGATGCTCGGACGCCGCTTCCACTGGCCCACCATCAATCTCGGTTTCTCCGGCAACGGCAAAATGGAGATCGAGATGGCGCAATTGCTCGCCGAACTGGACCCGTCTATTTACGTCCTCGACTGCCTTCCCAACATGGTCGCCGAGGAAATCAACGAACGCGTCGGGCCGTTCGTGAAAACGCTCCGTGCCGCGCATCCGCAAACGCCGATCGTCCTCGTCGAAGACCGCACGTTGCAGGATTCGCCATTCATCCAGGGGCGCATGGAGTATTACCATCTGAAAAGCCGCGCGGCGTTGAAAGCCGTCTTCGACCGGCTGCAAAAGGACGGAGTTCAAAACCTGCATTACATCCCCGGCGAACACCTTCTCGGCGACGATGGCGAGGGCACGGTGGACGGCTCGCATCCCAACGATCTAGGTTACGCGCGCCAGGCGGAAGTATTTGGGCGAACCCTTGAGCCGTTATTGAAAGCTCCATAATCTCACCGTCATAACTCCTATCGAATCATCGAACCATGCGCTACGGACATTTTGACGACAAACGCCGCGAATACGTCATCCAGCGGCCTGACACGCCGCTGCCGTGGATGAATTACCTCGGTTGCGAAGCCTACTTCGGACTCATCTCCAACACTGCCGGCGGCTATTCCTTTTATCGCGATGCCCGCCTGCGCCGGCTCACTCGCTATCGCTACAACAACGTGCCGTTCGATTTCGGTGGGCGCTATCTCTACGTCCGCGACAACGACAGCAAGAGATTCTGGTCACCGACATGGCAGCCGACGCGCACGAAGCTCGACAGTTACGAATGTCGTCACGGCATGGGCTACACGACCATCGGTTCGTCGCTCAACAATATCGAAACCAAAATTACTTACTTCGTGCCGCTGGGTGAGAATCTGGAAGTCTGGAAATTCCAAATCACCAATCGCCGCAGAAAACCCGCGAAGCTGTCCGTTTTCTCCAGCGTGGAATTCTGCCTTTGGGACGCGCAGGACGACGCCACAAATTTCCAGCGAAACTTCAGCACCGGCCAGGTCGAAGTCGTGGACGGTGTCATCTATCACAAGACCGAGTATCGTGAGCGGCGCAATCACTTCGCCTATTTCGCCTGCTCGGAAAAGCTCGCGGGCTTCGACACGCAGCGGAACACGTTCCTCGGCGCATACCGCAGTTGGGAAAATCCGATCGCCGTCGAACGCGGCAAATCATTCAACTCCGTCGCGCACGGCTGGTCGCCCCACGGTTCGCATCACGTCAAAGTGAATCTCAAGCCGGGTGAAACGCGCGAAATCATTTTTGTTCTCGGCTATCACGAAAATCCGAACGACCAGAAGTTCGACCCGCCGAATTCCCAGACCATCAACAAGAAAACCGTCAAACCCGTCATCGCAAAATATCGCGATGTCAAAAACGTTGACGCCGCCTTTCAGAAACTCCGTGATTATTGGGGCGAGTTGCTCGGCACGTATCAGGCGCAGACACCGGATGTTCACGCCAACCGGATGGTCAACATCTGGAACGCCTACCAGTGCATGGCCACGTTCAACATGTCTCGCTCGGCGTCGTTCTACGAATCCGGCATCGGACGCGGCCTCGGCTTCCGGGATTCCAACCAGGATTTGCTGGGGTTTGTCCATATGGTGCCGGCGCGCGCTCGCGAGCGCATCCTCGATTTGTCTGCAACGCAACTCAAGACCGGCGGCGCGTATCATCAATATCAACCTCTCACCAAACGCGGCAATCACGACCTCGGCGGCAATTTCAACGACGACCCGCACTGGCTGATCCTTGGCGTGGCCGCCTATCTCAAGGAAACCGGCGACTGGGACATTCTCGATGAGCCGGTGCAATTCGAAAATGAAGCAGGCTCGGAGCAGCCGCTCTACGAGCATCTGCGACGCAGTTTCAATTATACGCTCGAACGTCTCGGCCCGCACGGCCTGCCGCTCATTGGCCGCGCCGACTGGAACGATTGCCTGAATCTCAACTGTTTCTCCGACACGCCCGGACAGTCGTTTCAAACCACGACCAACAAGGAGGGCAAAGTGGCAGAATCGGTTTTCATCGCCGGTCTGTTCGTGCTCGCGTCAAAGGAACTCTCAGCCATCGCGACGAAACGTGGCTTGAATGACGAAGCCAAACATTACCTCGCCGAAGCCGCGAAGATGGGGAAGGTCATCTGTCGGCATGGCTGGGATGGTGAATGGTTTGTGCGAGCTTACGACGATTTCGGCAGGCCCATTGGCTCGAAAGTTTGCGACGAGGGAAACATCTTCATCGAGTCTCAGGGAATGTGCATCATGGCGGGCGTTGGCCTCGAAGACGGGAAGGCGCAGCTCGCGCTGGATTCAGTCAACAAGCGTCTGGCCACCAAACACGGCATCGTTCTTCAGCAACCGGCGTTCTCAAAGTATTACATTCACATGGGAGAGATTTCGTCGTATCCGCCAGGCTACAAGGAAAACGCGGGCATCTTCTGCCACAACAATCCGTGGATCATGATTGCCGAGACGATGGTCGGAAACGGCAACCGCGCGTTTGATTACTACTCGCGCATCAATCCGTCCGCGCGCGAAAACATCGGTGACCTGCATCGCTGCGAACCTTACGTTTATGCGCAGATGATCGCGGGCAAGGACGCGCCCACGCATGGCGAAGCGAAAAATTCATGGCTCACAGGCACGGCGGCCTGGAACTACTTCACCATCACGCAGTGGATTCTCGGCGTCCGCACCGATTTCAATGGACTGGTGATTGACCCAGTGATTCCGGCGAAATGGAAAGGCTTCACCGTCACACGGCGATTCCGCGGTAACACCTACGTAATTGAAGTTAAAAACCCAAAAGGCAGACAGCGTGGCGTAAAGAAACTGCTCGTGGACGGAAAAGTGATTTCAGGCAACACTCTTGCCGCCGGCAAGCCCCGCTCTGAACCGATCCGTGTGGAGGCTGTATTGGAGGGTTGATTGCCGCCCGCCTTTTTTGCGAACCGATAAACATAATGATAAAACCAAAGCTCGCCCTCTGTGGCACAATTCTGTTGCTCACCCTGGCCACGACCCCGCTTCACGGGGCAATACATTTCAGTCGTCACGAAAAGGCAGTGGACGCGCTTCTTGCCCGGATGACACTCGACGAAAAAATCGGCCAGATGGTGCAGGCGGATTGCGCCGCGTTGAAGGACAAGTCACATGTCGCAAAATACTTTCTCGGCTCAGTTCTCAGCGGCGGCGACTCCGATCCCGATTCGGGCAACACGGCGCAAGACTGGCTGAACTGGATTTCTGGATTTCAAGACCAGGCGCTCCAGACTCGACTGAAGATTCCGATTCTTTATGGCGTGGACGCCGTGCATGGTCATAACAACGTGGATGGCGCTGTGGTGTTCCCTCATAACATTGGACTGGGCGCGACACACGACCGAAAACTCGTCAAGCGCGCCGCTGAAGTCACCGCGCGTGAAGTCGCCGGCACCGGCTCACGCTGGGCGTTTGCTCCGTGCGTCGCCGTCCCCCAAGACGACCGTTGGGGCAGAACATACGAAGGCTTCGGCGACAATACAGATCTTGTTTCCGAACTCGGCGTCGAGGCCACTATCGGTTTGCAGGGGCGAAAACTTTCCTCCAAACCGGCCACCGTGCTGGCGTCCGCCAAACATTACGTCGGCGATGGCGGCACGACCAACGGCATTGACCAGGGCGACATGATTTGCGACGAGGCGACGTTGCGAAAAATCCACCTGCCGCCATATCGCGCGGCGATCGAGGCCGGCGTGGGGTCCATCATGGTTTCGTACAGCAGTTGGAATGGAAAGAAGCTGCACGGCCACAAATACCTGATCACCGACGTGTTGAAAGGCGAACTCGGATTTCGCGGATTTGTGGTTTCAGACTGGGCCGCGATTGATCAGCTTTCATCCAACTACAAGGACAACGTCGAGCGCTCCATCAACGCGGGGCTGGACATGGTCATGATTCCCAATGGTCCGGGAAAGGCCAACCATTACGTCGAGTTCATTGAAGATCTCAAAGCGTTGGTGGCGGAAGGCAAAGTGTCCCAATCCCGAATTGACGACGCCGTGCGGCGCATTCTGCGGGTTAAATTCCAGATGGGACTCTTCGAGAGCACCGCTGTGGACCCAAAACTCACCGCAGCCATTGGCTCACCGAAACATCGCGCCGTGGCACGCGAGTGCGTGCGCAACTCGCTCGTGCTTCTCAAGAACGAGAACCGCGCGCTGCCACTTTCGAAAAACATCCGCCATCTCGCTGTTGTGGGTGCCGCAGCGGACGATCTGGGAATGCAGTGCGGCGGCTGGACGGTCAAGTGGCAGGGAGAACGAGGCAACGTGATGACAGGTGGCACGACCCTTCTGGCGGCAATTCGCGAGTCTGCGTTACCGAAGACCACCGTGACCTATTCCGCTGACGGCAGCGATCTGAAGAACGCCGACGCCATCATCGTGGTCGTTGGCGAAGCGCCTTACGCCGAGGGCAAGGGCGACATCCCGGATCTCAACCTGGCGTCCGCCGATCGCGAGTTGATTGCCAAAGCCAGGGCCGCAGGCGCACCCGTGGTGACGATCTTGTATTCCGGCCGACCGCTGGTTTTGGGATCGGCGCTGACGGACAGCGACGCATTCATTGCCGCGTGGCTGCCCGGCACGGAAGGCGCGGGCATCACGGACGTCTTGTTCGGCGACCATCCTTTCACGGGCAAACTCCCGCGTGCCTGGCCGGCCAGCAACGACAGGGCTGAAGAACCGCTGTTACCGTTCGGCTACGGCCTCAAGGCCCGTTCCCGGCGGTAACGAGTCGTCTCTGGTGCAACCGTTGATGAACGGTCGCGCGTTCACGACAACCAGCGCGCACACCGTGTCAAACGGCGAACATTGCCGCATCCGGGAACGATGCTGTTCGGGTTGCGCTTGCCTGTTGGCGGCAATTGGACTACCAAGCTTCGAACTCAAATGAAGCATCCCTGTCGCCGCATCTGTCATCTGCCGGCACGGGCCGTTTGTCGCGCCTGGATTACATTGCTCCTTTGCGCCGCACATGGCTTGCCAGACGAAGTCCGGGCGCAGACCAACGGCGTCAATCCGCAGGACGAATTCGCGATCCAAATTCTGAGCACCGAACACGGCCTGCCCCAAAACACGGCCACGGACGTGATTCAAACGCGACGCGGATACATTTGGGTGGCCACCTACAACGGCATCGCGCAGTTCGACGGATTGCGATTCAGGGTGTTCGACTCCTCCAACACCAAAGGTCTGGCCAACAGTCGCATCACGGCGCTCCATGAGGATCAATCCGGCACCATCTGGATCGGCCATGACACGGGCGAAGTTTCGCGATGTTCGGACGAAACATTTTCGCGGCTTGCGCTGCCCGCGGCATGGACAAGCGCACCGGTCAAGGATTTTGCCGAGGACGAACGCGGCGACATCTGGGTGCTCAACCAACGGGGCGATGCGTGGCGAACCACCGATGGGTTTATCGCCAGACCGCCGCCATTGATGGCGGATGATCCGTTCGTAAATCCGAGGGTGGCGACAGATGCCACCCGCCGCCTGATCGTGACCCGAAACGGCGTCGTGGCGCGACTCACGTCCAAGGGTTACGAGGTGATTGATTTTGGCGACGAGGCCACGCGCCCGTTCTATGGAGGAGTGGCCTCGTCACGGGATGGCCAGATGTGGGTGCTTGGCGAAGGACGCGTGCGGAAATGGGATGGAACAAACTGGACGCACGACATCGGCCCGCTGCCTCGGCCCGGGATGTCCATAGTTCTCGTTCAGGAAACGTCCTCCGGATTGTTGCTGGTCGGAACCCTCCAGTATGGTTTGTTCGTTTATGATCCGAACCGTGGCTGGATTGTGCTCAACCGGGAAGACGGCCTGCCGCAGGACTGGATTTGCGGCATCGCCGAGGACCGCGAGAAGAACATCTGGGTCGGAACAGCCGGCGGCCTCGCCTTGTTGCGTCAGCGCAAAGTGACGATGCTCTCACCGCCGGACCAATGGCAGGGGCGACCCGTCCTCTCCATCACTCAAACCCGAAGTGGCGACATCTGGGCGGCCACGGAAGGCGCGGGCCTCTACCGTCTTGATGGCCGGGACTGGGAACATTTCGGCAGCACCGAAGGTTTGTCCAACCTGTTCATGTGGTCCGTCATGGAAGACAGCCGCGGTCACATCTGGGCCGGCTCGTGGGGTGGCGGGTTGTATCGCAGGACACACCGTCTCTTCTCGGTGCAAACCAACCTCACCGCCATCGCCGACCCCGTGACCGCTCTGAAGGAATTTCCCGATGGCACTCTGTGGATCGGCACCGGAAAGGGTCTGGTGCGATGGGACGGCGTTCACGCCGAACGGTTCGACAAACTGGGCGGAGCGGCAGCCGGTGACGTGCGCGTGATCGAGATCGGCCACGACGGTGCCGTCTGGATCGGAACACAAGGCTACGGATTGGCCCGGCTCAAGGACGGCAGTTACAAAACTTACGGTACCGCGGACGGGCTGCCCGGCAATTTCATCCTCTCGCTCTACTGCGAACCGGACGGCACGTTGTGGATAGGCACACTGGACATGGGATTGTGCCGGTTCAAAGACGGCCAATTCCGGACAATGACGACCGAACACGGCCTGCCCGCGAACATCATTTATCACATCGAAGACGACACGATGGGAAATCTCTGGTTCAATTCGCCGGTGGGGCTGTTTCGAATCCACAAAGGCCAGTTGAACGCCTGCGCCGACGGTGACATCAACTCGTTGCTCGTACTCGCTTACGGAAAAGCCGAGGGTCTGGCCACACTTGCGGGAACGGGAGGGTTCACGCCTTCGGGTTTCCGCTCGCAGGACGGGCGATTGTGGTTTTCAACCACACGCGGCATCGCCGTCGTTGACCCGCGCCGCGCGCGGCCCAATCCGGCGAGACCGCCGGTGTGGATCGAGGACGTTCTTGTGGACGGCCAGAGTGTTCGTTTTGATCCATTGCCACTCAACGGCGTCACACGCAACCGGCGCTCCCCTGGTCTGCCTCCGCCCATTCAGGTGCAACCGGGCAGAAGACAGATCGAAATGATCTTCACCGGACTCAGCTTCACGTCGCCCGAACGCGTTCAGTTCAAATACCGCATGCAAGGGATTGATTCGGAATGGACGGACGCGGGCACACGAAGGCGCGTCACCTACAGCTTTCTGCCGCCGGGCGATTACGTCTTCCGCGTCATCGCCTGCAACAGCGACGGGCTGTGGAACGAAAGTGGCGCATCTGTCGCCGTTCGTGTGCTGCCGCAATTCTGGCAGAGCCTGTGGTTCAGACTTCTCGCTGCACTCGTCATTTGCGCAAGCGTCGGTGCAGGAGTCTATTACCTGGCGCGAAGTCGTCACAGGCGCAAACTGGAAATCATCGCGCGGGAACGCGCGCTGGAACGCGAACGCGCCCGGATCGCCCAGGACATCCACGACGACCTGGGCGCCAGCCTCACACGCATCGGTCTGTTGAGCGAGGCCTCGGCGGGCGAAGTGGAAAACCACCCTCGCGCCGCTTCCAACCTCGAGCAAATCCTCACCACCACCCGCGAACTGACGCGCTCCATGGACGAAATCGTCTGGGCCGTCAATCCCCGACACGACACGCTGGAGTCGCTCACCAATTACGTCGCCCAATTCTCGCAGGATTTTCTCAGCGCGGCCCGCATCCGCTGCCGTCTCGACGTTCCACTGCAACTGCCCGAATTGTCCGTGCGCTCCGAGGTCCGACACAATCTGTTCCTCGCATGCAAGGAGGCCCTCAACAACGTGGTCAAACACTCAGGCGCAACCGAGGCTCGGTTGACCATCGAAACTGTTCCGGGAGGTCTCCGCTTCGTCATCACCGACAACGGCAAGGGCTTTGACGCGGCACGGTTGAAGACCGGAGACGGCGCACAGCGACCGGCGGCGGGCAACGGACTGCCAAATCTCGAAGCGCGACTCAGGCAGATCGGCGGACGCAGCCGCATCGAATGTCCGTCCGGAGGCGGAACGCGGGTCGAATTCTTCGTTCCGCTGCGCGACGCTGTCCACCAGCCGCGGAAATTCGCCTGACGCGCTTGTCATCAAAATTTGCTTTGGGCCAAATCCGGATGAAGATGGTAACATGAAGAAAATGCTGACAAAAGTATCCATTGTGGAGGACGACAGGAAAGCGCGCGAAATTTTCATGGACTGGGTGAACCACGCGGACGGCTTCCGTTGCGTCAGCGACCACGGCTCTGCCGAGGACGCGCTTGAGGCCATTCCGAAGGCCGCGCCGGAGGTCGTTTTCATGGACATCAACCTGCCCGGACTCAACGGCGTCGAATGTGTCCGCCGCCTCAAACCGGCTCTTCCAGACACGCAGTTTGTGATGCTGACGGTGTATGAGGATTCCGACCACATTTTCCAGGCGTTGCAAGCGGGAGCCACCGGCTACCTGCTGAAACGCACACCGCGAACCGAACTGGTGGCCGCATTGCGCGACGTGAAGGCCGGCGGCTCGCCCATGACCACAAATATCGCCCGCAAGGTCGTCAAGGCGTTCCACAAAATTGGAACGCCGCAGACAACGGTGGAGGAACTTTCCGCACGCGAAAGCGAAGTGCTGCAACTCCTCGCCCAGGGGTTTCTTTACAAGGAAATCGCAGACGCCCTCAACGTCGCCGTGCCGACGGTCAACACCTACATCCGCCGCATCTACGAGAAACTTCACGTCCGGTCGCGCACCGAAGCCGTGGCGCGTTTCGCGCACCTGCCCGTGCGCGGCGAAGTAGCCTTCAAACCCTGATTGCAGACGACGGCTTCACGCGACTTTGCCGATGGCGTCCAGCGCACGATTCGATTCCGCAACGACCGCCAGCGTGCTTGAGTCCGTGTTGAGAACGGAGTTGAGTCCCTGCGGCTCGCAAAACGGGTCCCCCATGAACGTCTTCGCGTCCTCTCCGGGTGGTTGACCCGCCCTGCCCTCACCCGACCACGTCCAGAAATTGGCCCCTTGCAACGCGCGACCTTCCTGGCACGAGTCGGCCACCTGTTGAAACATCCGGCGGAAATATTCGTCGCGCGCCAGCGTCGGCGTGCCCGGCTCATAGCGCTCGTGATCGCGAGGCAGCCCAAATTCCTCCAGCACCAGCGGTTTTCGCAATGTTTCCGTCGCGATTTGAGTGTGCTGCTCGACGTGGTCGCGCGCCTTGATGGCGGCTTCGTCAAACTTTTCTCCAAGGGCCGGGTCCTCCAGCCAGCCCCAGTTCTTGAGCCACATGTGGACGGTCACATAATCAATCGCCGGTGTTTTGTGTGAAGCGATGAACACCTCCGGCTTTTTAAGCGAACCGTGAATGCCCTCCGAACCCGTGCAGACAAGCTGCCGCGGTGCCCGGTCATGGATGAATTGAGCCGTCGAATCCACCCATTCGCAAAATACTGGCACGTCCTTCATCGTCTCTTCGCCGTCCACTCCCGGTCGCGGCTCATTCGCCAGTTCCCACGTCATGATGGTGGGATCGTCGCGATACAGCCGGCCATTGACCGTGTTGCGTCGGTGGATGAGTTGGTCAATGTAGTCCAGATACAACTGGTTCGCCGCAGGCGTGCGATAAATGCGGGCGGAAAACTTCATAAAACCGCCCCAGTCACCCTTTGCCATTTCCGGCACGTCCGGATCGGGAATGGCTTCGCCCGTGACCCAGTTCACGTACTGGGCGAAACTCCCGGACCATTGCCAGTAGTTGGACAGGAACAACACCGCCCGCATGTCGCGGCGTGCCATTTCCGCAAGACAGAAATCCAGTCCGCACAACAGTTCCTCGTCGTAATCGCCGGGAGCGCGGGTGATGCCGCGGCGGATTGCTCCTTTCAGCGCCGACGCCTCCGACCCCGCCAGCAGACGGATGTTGGTCGAACCGATCTTCTGTAATTGATCCAGTTCGCGCACCAGACGTTTGCGGCCACCGGGCAATTGTTCGTCACCGAGATAACAGCCAAACCACATGTTCGTTCCGATGAACGTGTAGGGCCGTCCGCGCAATTCAAATCGTCCGTCGCGGACGAGAACAAACTCTCCAGAATCCACGGAGCGCGAGCGATTGCCGACGCATCCCGATGCGATGAACGGGAGCGCCAGGGCGGATGTCTTGATGAAATTGCGACGGGAAAAATGTTTGATGTTCATGTCAGCGTCGGTGGGTTGAGATGGCATGGATGCTAATGCGGGAGAACGCGAAGACACGTCGTCTCTTTTGACGACACCATGCCTCCCGGAATGAAATGAAACTCCGGCGGGCGTCCACATTGGTTCAGTTACAGAACACGCTTTACCGCCAGTCGCCAGCCAGTGTGCAATCGTTCTGCGTCGCGAGATTTCATCCGTGGATGACAACTCCGTTGCGACCGGACAAGTTCGGACAGATCGGAGAGCGATTTGCACGCGCCCAAGCCAAGCAGGCCGTTCATGGCAGCACCCCAGGCGGAACTCTCGGCCACCTCGGCAACTTTGATCTCCGTTCGGGTCAGGTCGGCTGTAAACTGCATCAAAAACTTGTTCCGCGTCGGCCCGCCATCCGCGTGCAAACTCTGCAATTTCACATTGGCGTCAGCGCGCATCATGTCGAGCACATCGCGGATCTGATATGCGATGGATTCCAGTGCGGCGCGGGCGATGTGGGCTTTGTTCGTGTGCGCCGTCATACCGACGATGGCGGCCCGCGCTTCCGGCGCCCAATACGGCGCGCTCAGGCCCGCAAACGCCGGCACAAGATACACGCCGCCGTTGTCCTTCACACGCAACGCGAGTTCTTCGACTTCTCCGGCGCTTTGGATGAGGCCGAGTTGGTTCTTGAGCCACTCGATGGTGGCAGCGGAGAAGTTGATCAAACCTTCGAACGCATAAGTCGGCTTGCCCTGATAAACCCACGCCAGCGCGGTGACCGCGCCTTTTTTTGAAACACGCATTCTATCGCCGATGTTGAGCAACACGCTCGTGCCCGTGCCGAAAGTGGCCTTTGCCGTGCCCGGCTGATAACAGCGCTGCGCAAACAGCGAGGCTTGCGAATCGCCCATGACACCGATGATGGGAACGCGCTTCGGCAAGATGCCGTCCCCATCCGTCTCGCCGAACTGCGCCGCGCTTTCGCGAACCTCTGGCAAGGCGCGGGCCGGCACTTTGAACAACTGACAGAGTGCGGCATCCCATTTCAGTTTGCCGATGTCGAAGAGCAACGTGCGGCTGGCGTTCGTAAAATCTGTGGCGAAGACTTTTCCGCCCGTGAGCCGATGCACCAAATACGTGTCAATCGTGCCGATGACCGCCTCGCCGCGTTTAAGTTTGGCAGCGATGCCAGGTTTAGTTTCGATCAACCATCGAACTTTCGAGGCGGAGAAGTAGGCATCAATCTTCAGGCCGGTTTTGCGCAATACCTGCGGGCTGTAGCCTTGCTTGGTGAGTTTGCCGCAAATGGCGTCGCCGCGCCGATCCTGCCAAACGAGGGCGTGGTGCAGCGGCCTGCCGGTCTTGCGGTCAAACACGAGCACGGTTTCACGCTGGTTGGTGATGCTGAGTGCAGCGACTTTTGAAAGCTTGGTGCGATTGCGTCTGGCGATTTCGCCGATGACCGCGAGGACGTTCTTCCAGATTTCCTCGGCGTCATGCTCCACCCAACCGGGCTGCGGATAGATTTGCCGGTGATTGCGCGAGGCTTTGTCCAGCACGTTGCCGCGCGCGTCGAAAAGGACGGCTTTCGTCGCGGAGGTGGATTGGTCGAGGGCGAGGATGAGGCTCATGAAGTAGCGCAGACTGGCAGTCTGCTGTATCGCGGATTGGCAATCCGCAGACGATCAAAAATCGCGACGCTTCGCCGACTGCCAGTCGGCGCTACAGCAGGTTGCCAACCTGCGCTACAATGGAGCGCCTCGTGGTTCATTTTGCTTTCAACAGCTTCACCGCCATTTCGCTCAACCCCTCCATGCTGATGCCGTAGTGGCGGA
>DAOLDN010000049.1:0-12603 GCA_035327385.1 Verrucomicrobiota bacterium
TTGTAGAAATAAACCGGCTGGCCGGAGATGGCCACCCTGGAGCCAAAGATGAGTTGTCTTTTCGCCTCGCGCGACTTCGGGATGGACGTCAGCCGCCAACATTCGCCACGGCGCTTGATGGCGTCACGCACGCGGGGGTCGGACACTGAAAGGAAAACCACCTGCCGTTTGGAAACCAGTTCCTGCAACAATTCGTCGGCGGCGAAAGCCACGTCCATGCGGTCGGGATTGGGGCGGATGAGGATTTGATCCGGGTCGAAGATGAGGTCGGCGGAACTGGCGCAAAGTCGTTGCTCCTCAGCCAGGGTCAGAGGCGGGAGATTTTGGGCGGCGCGCTGGGAATTGAGTTGTTCAATGAACGCGCTGCGTTGCCAGGCATGAATGCCGGGCGATTGTGTGTAAAGAACGCCCTGGTCGAGGAACAAAGTCCCGATCCTCACCGTTTGCGCGCCCTGTCCATCGCGCTCGAAGGGATGAGGGCCGATCAACGTCAGTGCCATAGTGCTGAGCACAGGCTACACGAACCAGCGCCGGCAACCAACAAGGCATTTTCCGGCGTAGCTGCAATTATTCCACGCCGACGCACCCAAGAATCACTCCACTCGTGCCTCGCCCTTGCCCTTCAACACTTCGCCGATGATCCAGGCTTTGTGCTTCTGTGATTTGATGAACTTCAGCGCGGCATCCGCCCTGTCTGTCGCCACAATGGGAAAAGTTTTCATTTAGTAAACCTCGTCGTGTGTTCCGATGTTGATGAGGAGCAAGGTTTCCGCGCCGGTCTTGGGGTGTTTCTATTTCGCAAACACAATCCGGCAGACGTAAGCCACCGAGCAGGCGTGGAGGCCGGCGAGTTGGCCACTCAAGTGATGAGTTTTCAGGCGCGGGTCGGCGAGGCTTTCCGCCATGCGTTCCAGCACGGCTTCAATTTGTTTCTGCAACGTGGAGTTCTTGCGCGTGAGTCGGCGAAACGCGCGTTCAAATTTGGGCGTGAGAACCAGTTCGTGCATGGCTCATTTGCCGCGACGCAGGCGGGCAATGATGCTTTCAGCTGACTGGGGTTTGAGTTTGCCGTCACGGAAGGATTTCACAACTTCCTTTGCCGCCGCCGCCGTCTCTCGTCGCCACGCCTCAATGCGCCTGCGGCGGAGCAGTCCTTCCAACAGTTCCTGGTCATCGGCTGACAACGCTTCGGCGTCGGTCAACACGCGGTCTAAAGTTAGAGTGGCCATAAACCTGTAATTCTATTTTTACCAAGGTGCTAGAACATTCCGTCACGTTCTGCCAACGGAACAAATCTACCCATAAGACACGCAGAAACAAGCGCGGCTATTCCACTCGCGCCTCGCCCTTGCCCTTCAACACTTCGCCGATGAGCCAGGCTTTGTGCTTTTGCCCCTTGATGAATTTCAACACAGCGTTGGCCTTGTCCGCCGAGACGATGGCGACCATGCCGATGCCCATGTTGAAGACTTGATACAATTCCTCGTCCGGAACACCGCTCTTCTGTTCGATGATCTGGAAGATGGGCGGCATGTCCCACGAGCCTTTGCGGATGACGACGTCGAGAGTCTTCGGCAGCACGCGCGGGATGTTGTCCACGAAGCCGCCGCCGGTGATGTGCGCAAAAGCGCGGACAGGTCGAGAGTCGAAGGTCGAAGGTCGAAAGTTAAAACGCTTGAGCAGCTTTTGGACGAGCGGACCGTAGCTGATGTGCTCGTTCAGTAATTCCGCGCCGATGGATTTCTTGAGGCCGGGGATTTTGTCTGTGGGCTTGTAGCCGAGTTGCTCGAAAAAGATTTTACGTCCGAGCGAATAGCCGTTCGTGTGCAGGCCGCTGGATTCGATGCCGATGACGACGTCGCCGCGCTTCACGGTCTTCTGGCCGTTGAGCATGCGGGATTTTTCCACCACGCCGACGATCGTGCCGCTCACGTCGTATTCGCCGGCTTGATAGAAGCCTGGCATCTGCGCGGTTTCGCCTCCGATGAGGGCGCAGTTGTTTTCCGCGCAGGCGCGGGCGAAGCCTTTGATGATCTCGGTGAAGACGTGCGGTTCGAGTTTGCCCGTGCCGAGGTAATCGAGGAAGAAGAGCGGTTCCGCGCCGAGCACGGCGATGTCGTTGACGCAATGGTTCACGAGGTCGGCGCCGATGGTGTCGTGCTTGTCCATCGTGAAGGCGATCTTCAGCTTCGTGCCCACGCCGTCCACACTGCTGACGAGAATTGGCTCGCGATATTTCTTGAGGTCGAGCTGGAAGAGGCCGCCAAAGCCGCCGACCTTGCCGAGGACTTCGCGGCGGTGGGTGCTGGCGAGCAATTGCGGGAGCGTGGCTTTGACTTTGTTGCCAAGATCAATGTCAACGCCGGCGGCGGCGTAGGCTTTCTGCTTTTTCATCATGCGGGCGGGAGTAAAGCGATTTTTGCGGCGGCAGGCGAGTTAAAAGGAGTTCCACGCAACACGCCCGCGCAACTTTCCGGCCCCGGCGTTTTTCAATTTGCCGTGAAGTTGAATTCAGGCGTAAATAGCCTCATGCGCTGGCGCTTGCTGCTGATTGTCTCGCTGGCGGCCAATTTTCTTCTGGCCGGCAGTTGGTATTGGTCACTGCGCAAGGAGGCGTTGCGCCACAGCCGCGCGGAGCTGGGAGCGGAAGCGCCGCTGGTTCAGGTCAAGACCAACGTCGTCATCCGCAGGCAATTCTTCACGTGGCAGCAGGTCGAGTCGGACGATTACCGCCAATACATCGCCAACCTTCGAGACATTGGCTGCCCCGAACAAACCATTCGCGACATCATCATTGCCGATGTCAACGCGCTCTACGCCCGGAAACGCGCGAACGAAATCCTTTCACCCGAACAACAATGGTGGCGCAGCGTGCCGGATGCCGACGTGGAACGCGCCGCCCGCGCCCGCATCTCCGAACTGGAAGCCGAGCGCCGTTCTTTGCTGACGGGTTTACTGGGGCTGGGTTGGGAATCCGGCGATCTTGCGAGCATTCCACGACCGACTCGCGCGGGCATCGCGTTGGACGGGCCTGTTCTCGGCGCGCTGCCGGAGGACGTGAAGAAAACTGTTCAACAGATCGTGGCGGCGTTTCAGGATCAGGCCGACGACTGGCTCGCCGCGCAGGAAGGTCGCCCGACGCGGGACATCGCCGCGTTGTCGCAATTGAACCGGCAGTTGCGCAAGGACCTCGCGCAGGTGCTGTCGCCGTCGCAACTGGAGGAATTTCTTCTGCGGTATTCCACGACGGCCTCTGCGTTGCGAACCGAACTGGGCCGTCTGGATCATTTCAACGTCACACCCGATGAATTCCGCGCGTTGTTCCGGGCCAACGACGCCATCAACATGCAGTTGCAGTCGCTCGCCGGCGCGACGGATGCGGCGAGCCAGCGCCAGAGGGCGGCCCTGGAACAGCAGCGCGACCAGGCCATTCGCAATGCCCTTTCCCCGGAGCGTTACGCGCAGTATCGGTTGCTCGAAGAGGAGGCGTATCGTGCCGCAGTGGCGATGGCGGCGCAGTCGGACGCCGCTCACAGCACGCCGGCGTTGTATGAAATCAACCGCGCCACGGCGGAGGAAATGGAGCGCGTCCGCGCCAACACGAATCTCACCGATTCGCAACGTGCGCTTGAATTGAAGCGCATTGAATTGGAACAACTCAAGGCGGTGAACCAGGCGCTGGGCGAGGAACTGCCGCCTGAATCTCCAACGGAAGTGTCCACACAGAAACCACCTCCGGGAACGGCGCACACGATACGTTCCGGTGAAACACTGGCCACCGTCGCGCGGCTCTACAGTATTTCCATCGCTGAATTGCGCGAGGCGAATCCGCATCTCTCCGACCGTCTCAGGGTCGGCGATTCAGTGACCATCCCATTCAAGATGCCGCCGGCCTACGTCGTGCCCCAGCAATAGCGCGTGTTTCAAGCCATGCGCGCTGTCATTCAACGAGTCTCGGAGGCGGGCGTCACCATCGGTGGGCAACTCAGGTCCGCGATACGCCATGGGCTGCTGGTCCTGGTCGCGGTCGAAGACGCGGACGTGGCGGAGGACATCGAATGGTTGAGTGGAAAGATTGCGAGGCTGCGGATATTCAACGATGAAAACGGCGTGATGAACCGTTCTGTCGTGGAAGCGGGCGGTGACGTTTTGGTGGTCAGCCAGTTCACGTTGTTTGCCAGCACGAGGAAGGGCAATCGTCCGTCGTATTCGCGTTCGTCGCGACCGGAGATCGCCGTTCCGCTCTACGAACAATTTGTCGCGCGATTGAGCGCCGATCTGGGGCGGCCGGTGCAAACGGGCGAGTTTGGCGCGGAGATGCGGGTGCAACTCGTCAATGACGGCCCCGTGACCATCGTCATTGACTCCAAAGCCAGGGAATGAACGGCGGGATTCGCGGACAATCGCGCCGCGCCGCATTTTGCCTTTGGACTTCCGTCAGCAGTCTTTAGACTTGGCCGATGCCGGCAATCGAAGTCAACGGCCTGACCAAAACGTTCCGCACCTACAAGAAGCGGCCCGGCTTCAGCGGCGCGGTGCGGGGGCTTTTCAAACGCGAATACGAGACTGTCGCCGCCGTCAGCAACGTCAGTTTCACGGTCGAGCCGGGCGAATTGGTGGGATTTCTCGGCCCCAATGGCGCGGGCAAAACCACCACGCTGAAGATGCTGGCTGGGTTGCTGCATCCCACGAACGGCGAGGCCCGCGTGCTGGGACACGTCCCTTGGGAACGCGCCGATGCCTACCGCAGGCAGTTCGCTCTGCTGTTGGGCCAGAAAAACCAGCTTTGGTGGGACCTGCCGGCGCGGGAATCTTTGGAGCTGAACGCGAAAATTTACGGCATTCCGCCGGAACGCTTCCAAAACATCGTCGCCGAAATGACCGAGATGCTCAACGTCCGCGACAAACTCAACATCAGCGTTCGCGAACTGTCCCTCGGCGAACGCATGAAGATGGAACTCATCGCCTCGCTGCTGCATCAGCCGAAGGTTTTGTTCCTCGACGAGCCGACCATCGGTCTGGACGTCGTCTCACAGAAGACCGTGCGCGAATTCCTGAAACGCTACAACGCCAACCGTCAGACGACGATCCTGCTCACCAGCCATTACATGGCGGACATCCAGGAGCTTTGCGACCGCGTCATCATCATTGATCACGGGAAAATTTCGTTTGATGGAAAGCTGGACTCCGTGGTGGACCGGTTTGCCGACTTCAAACTCATCAGTATCGAGTGCGACGGAGCCGACGGCTGCACGGACGCGAGTCTTTCCAGATACGGCGAGCTTGTGGAAAAGACGCCCGGACGGATCAGACTCAAGGTCAAACGCGACCGCGTCATCCCCGTCTGCAAGGCGTTGCTGGATGAATTGCCGGTACGAGACATAGACATCGAGGAAGTTCCCATCGAGGACGTCATCCGGCAGATGTTCGCGCGATAGCAACGCAGGAGCGCGGACGGCTCGTCCGCGAGATTCAATCCCACGGGCAGAACACTCACACATCAGCTTCGTCGCTCGCACCTTGTCATCAAAGCCCCGTCAGTCTTACACTTTCTGGCAGCGGGACTCAGAATCAAATTGGGGACAAGCTATGTGGAAATCAAACTGGGCGGACACGCAACGGCGCTTCGTGGACTGGTGGAATCGCAAAGGGCTGCTCATCGGTATGTGGGGTGCGCCGGAAACGAACCGCTGCATCCATGAGCAGGTGGCCGCGCCGATAATTCCCTCCACTCTCGACGACCGTTATTGCGACGCCGCCTTCCGCGCGGCCGAAAATCATTACCGCCTTTCGCGCTCCGTGTTTCCCCTCGATGTCCTGCCCAGCGCCACCACCGACATCGGTCCGGGTTCGCTGGCGCTGTTTCTGGGATCAAAGCCCGGCTTTGCAGAGGACACCGTCTGGTATCATCCGTGCATCGAGAACGAACTCGAACCCG
The DNA here is from genome assembly GCA_035327385.1 of Verrucomicrobiota bacterium. GTDB lineage: Bacteria > Verrucomicrobiota > Verrucomicrobiia > Limisphaerales > JADLHS01 > DAOLDN01. Next base: position 5,939 of record DAOLDN010000049.1, read on the forward strand.
AAAAGCTCCCGCCACTACGATTCGACGAAAACAACCCCTGGTGGAAGCTGAGCGAGGACATCCTCCGCCGTTGCGCCGATCTCGCGCGGGACAAATACCTCGTCACCTGTCCCGACCTCATTGAAAACATGGACGCGCTCTCGTCGTTGCGCGGCGCGCAGACGTTGTGCATGGACATGATCGAACGTCCCGATTGGGTTGAACAAAAAATCTGGGAGATCAACGACGTCTGGTTCGCCGCCTACCAACGCATCTACGACATCATCAAGCAGCCCGACGGCAGCTCCGCGTTCGGTGCGTTTTATATCTGGTCGCCGGGCAAAGTCGCCAAGGTGCAATGCGATTCCTCCGCCATGTTTTCGCCGAAGATGTATCGCCGCTTCGTAATGCCCGCGCTGACGAAACAATGCGACTGGCTCGACCATTCGCTGTATCACCTCGATGGCACACAGGCAATGATTCACCTCGATGCGCTCCTGGAGATTGCACCGCTCGACGCCATCGAATGGACGCCGCAAGCCGGCATCGAATCCGGCGGCAACAAACGCTGGTTCGACCTCTACCGCCGCATTCTGTCCGCCGGCAAATCCGTCCAGATCGTCAACGTCGAACCGCACGAAATCGTCCCGCTGCTTGACGCCGTGGGCAACAATGGCGTTTATATCCTCGTTCAATTCAAAGACGAACACGAAGCCGAACAGGTTCGCAACCAGATTGAGCCGTATTACAAATAAATGAAATCCGACTCCCAGTTTTTTTCCGTGTCCGCCGGAGGGCGGCTTGTCTGGCGCTTGAAGGAACAAACTCTCTGGATCGAACCGTGGGGAAAAGATTCCATCCGCGTTCGTGCCACCACTCTCGCCGAAATGCCGCTGCGCGACTGGAGTTTGCTGCCGGCAAAAAAAACTTCCGCCAGACTTTCCATCGAGCCGGGTGTGGCGACGCTGGTCAACGGCAAACTCACCGCCACAGTGGATGCGAAGTCGGGCCGCGTGCGCTTTTTCAAGTCCGACAGCCAGTCGCCGTTGTGCGAAGAAATCTTTGCCCGCACGAATTATCCCGCGTCCCGCACGTTCAAATCCGTCGGTGGCGATCTGTTCCGTTGCGAGGCGAGTTTCACGGCGTTTGACGGCGAACGCATCTACGGTCTCGGTCAGCGGCGGCACGGCTTGCTCGACCAGAAAGGCTGCGTGCTCGAACTCACGCACCGCAACTCGCAGATTTCCATTCCATTCCTCGTCTCCAGCCGCGGCTACGGTCTGCTCTGGCACAATCCCGGCATGGGCCGCGTCGAACTGGGCCGCACCCAGACGCGCTGGATCGCGGATGCCTCGCGGCTGATTGATTACGTTGTCACCACCGGAGACGGGTATGCGGACATCATGGAGCGTTACGCGGATTTAACCGGCCACGCACCCGTGCTGCCTAAGTGGGCCGCCGGTTTCTGGCAATGCAAACTCCGCTACAAGACGCAGGACGAATTGCTCGCCGTCGCGCGCGAACACAAACACCGCGGCCTGCCGATGTCCGTCATCGTCATTGATTACTTCAACTGGACGAAGATGGGCGACTGGAAGTTTGATCCGACCTGCTGGCCAAATCCCAAGGCGATGGTTCGCGAACTGGAAAAGCTCGGCATCAAGGTCATGGTTTCCATCTGGCCAACGGTAAATCCTGACAGCGAGAACTTCGCGGAATTGGAACGGCGCAATCTTCTCGTTCGCACCGAGCGCGGGATGAACACTTTTATCAAGTTCACCGACTCGAACATGAGTCACACGGTCATTTCCGGCCTGCTGGACACGACACATCCCGAAGCGAGGCAGTTTCTCTGGAGCAAGGTGCGCGAAAATTATTTCAAGCACGGCATCAAGGTCTGGTGGCTCGACGCCATCGAGCCGGAGATGGTCGCTTACGACCACGACAACGTCCGCTACCACGCCGGCAATGGCCTCGAAGTCGGCTGTCTTTATCCAATGTTCCAGCAACAGGCGTTTTACGACGGAATGAAGTCGGCGGGCGAAAAGGAAATCATCACGCTGGGCCGCGCTGGATTCGCCGGCAGTCAGCGCTACGGCGCAGCCATCTGGTCGGGCGACATCCATTCGACGTGGGAAGATTTGCAACAACAGGTGCGCGCCGGACTGAACATCGCCATGAGCGGCATCCCGTGGTGGACGACGGACATCGGCGGTTTCTTTGGCGGCGAAGTGGACTCGCCCTATTTCCGCGAATTGATCGTGCGCTGGTTTCAATACGGCGCGTTCTGTCCGCTGTTCCGACTGCACGGCTGGCGCAACAGTTCGCTGGCGCATCCCGAGACCAGCGACCCCACGCGTGGCGGCCCGAACGAAGTTTGGTCGTTTGGCGACAAAGCATACGGCATCATCCGCGATTTTATGTTCCTGCGCGAGCGGCTGCGGCCTTACATCATGGCGCAGATGAAACTCGCCAGCGTGAAAGGCACGCCGCCGATGCGTCCGTTGTTTTTCGATTTCCCCAAAGACCCCGGCGCGCAAACCGTGGACGACCAGTTCATGTTCGGACCCGACCTTCTCGTCGCGCCCGTGCTTCATTCCAAAGCAACGAAGCGCCGGGTCTATCTTCCTGCCGGTGCGACGTGGGCCGACGCCTGGACTGGAAAAAAGATCAAAGGCGGCCAGACCATCTCCGCCGCCGCGCCATTGAGGAGGATTCCGCTCTACCTTCGCAACGGACGCAAGTTGCCCATCCGCGTCCGGTGAGCGTGCGAGGTGCCCACGGGCGGAGGATGGCAAAATTGTTCAGGCCGTTTGCATGAGCGCCTGCCTTGCCAGATTGGGAGCGCCCGCAGCTGTTGGACTGAAACCGTCCGCGCCGATTTCGGTGGCGAATCGCTGTGTCACCGGCGCGCCGCCGACGAGGATTTTTACCTGGTCGCGAACGCCGGCTTGTTTGAGCGCCTCCACCGTGGCTTTCATCGCGGGTGTCGTGGTGGTCAACAGCGCGGACAGCGCGACGATTTGAGCGTCCTTTTCCCTGACTGCGGCGACGAATTGTTCGGGTGCGACGTTGACTCCCAGGTCAATGACTTCGTAGCCGCCGCCTTCGAGCATGGCGGAGACGAGGTTTTTGCCGATGTCATGAAGGTCGCCCTTGACGGTGCCGATGACGACGCGTCCGGCGGACTTTGCGCCGCTTGCAACGAGCAACGGGCGGATGAGTTCGAGCGCCGTTTTCATGGCGCGGGCGGAGAGCAACAGTTCGGGCACAAAATACTCGCTGCACTCAAAGCGACGGCCCACTTCATTCATGGCGGGCACCATGAAATTCTGCACGAGTGTCATCGGCTCGACGCCGGCGGCGAGGGCCTGCTCGGTTGTGGCTTTGGAAAGTCTGGCGTCGCCGTTGAGGATGGCGTCGTAAAGAGGTTTGGGGTCTTGCATGGCGCGTGCGCGTTTGGATGTTGATAATGCCTCTGAATTAAACCTCCAATCCGGTGGGTCGAATCACCTTTTGTTGGCAATGTTTTGACATTGTGTGCTATTTCCGTGGTATGAAACATCTCACGGAACATCTCTGGTTCGAAACACCAAACCGCCGCGACTATCTCAACATCACGGATACTGTCGAAAGACTCCTTGCCAAAAGCGGCGTGAAGGAGGGGCTTTGCCTCGTCAACGCGATGCACATCACGGCCAGTGTGTATATCAACGACGCTGAAGCCGGCCTGTTGCACGACTACGACGTGTGGCTGGAGAAACTCGCCCCGCACGCGCCGACCTCGCAGTATCATCACAATCGCACCGGTGAGGACAATGCCGACGCCCACATGAAACGCCAGATCATGGGGCGCGAAGTGGTCGTGGCCATCACCAAAGGAAAACTCGACCTCGGTCCGTGGGAACAGATTTTCTATGGGGAGTTTGACGGACGGCGACGCAAGCGCGTGCTCGTGAAGATTATCGGGGAGTGAGCGTGGTTGAGTGGAGGCTGCCATTGGTGCGAGAGGCAGGTTCTTATGGATTCATGGCGGCTTCCTTGACCCGTTGCGCCTGTGTAATAGAATGACATCGTTGTTCACCTGTGATTGACGGTTAGGTGGCTGGTTGCAACTCAACATTTTCCAATCATGAAAGTTTCGCTTGGGAGCAAGATCACCGCCGGCTTCGCCGTGGCAGTGCTGGTGCTCGCCTGCGTGGGAGTGTTGTCCTACCTCACAACCACAGACCTGATTCAGGCCATGAACAGCGTGGCGCGCACGCGCGAGACGCTTGAGCAACTGGAATCAGTCCTCGCGATGACAGCGGAAACCGAGACGGCGCAACGCGGCTATCTGCTTACAGGCAGCGCAGAATTTCTGGAGGAATATCAGGCCATTTCCAAGAACGTTGGCAATCAGATGACAAAGTTGCGGGCACTCGTTGCGGAGAACGCCAATCAACAGGAATCTCTCAACCGGCTCGAACTGCTCATTTCGGAGCGGTTCGCCGCGCTGGATGATCGGATAGAAACGCGACAGCAACACGGCCTTCAAGCTGCTGCGAGTGCTGTTGCGTTGCTCAAAGGCAAGGTCATCATGGACCAGATTCGCGTCGTCGTTTCCGAAATGAGACAGGAGGAGGAACGGCAGTTGTTGCAGCGTCAGGAAACCTCCCGTGACCGCTCGCGTCACAGCATCGGCATCATTCTGACAAGTAGCGTGCTGGCGTGTGTTCTGGGTATTGTGGCCGTCCTGCTCGTCCGGCGCGACCTCTGGTTGCGGGAGCAGGCTGAGAAACGGCTTCAGGACAGCCAGGCGCTCCTGCAGTCCATTCTCGACAACACACCTGCTGTCGTGTTCCTCAAAGGCCGGGATGGCCGCTACCTGTTCGTCAACCGCCAATTCGAGCAACTGGCCGGCATTCCGCGCGATCAGATCGTGGGCAGGACCGCTTTTGATTTACTAAAAGAAGAACTGGCGCAAGCGGCCTCTGACCACGATCTGAAAGTGCTGCAGACGGGTGAAGCAATGCAGTTCGACGAAACCGTCATGTATCCTGATGGCCCGCACACGCACCTTGCGGTTAAGTTCCCGTTGCGCGATGCCGATGGAAAAATATACGCCACAGGGGCGGTATCAACGGACATTTCAGACCGCAAAAGGGCGGCGCAGTTGATTGAAAAGCTCAACGAGGATCTGGAGCGTCGCGCTGCATCGCTGGAAGTTGCCAACAAGGAACTGGAGGCGTTCAGTTACTCTGTTTCCCACGATTTGCGCGCTCCGCTCCGTCACATCGCGGGGTTTGTGGAGCTTCTGACAAACAAGGCTGGGGAAAAACTTGATGAAGCCAGCCACCGTTATTTGAAAATCATCTCCGATGCGGCGAAACAAATGGGAACGTTGATTGACGACCTTCTGGTGTTCTCACGCATGGGGCGGACGGAATTGCGACAAACAAAGGTAGATCTCAACGCGCTCGTTCGTGAAGCCATTGAAGGATTGCAGCACGATTTATCCGGGCGAAACGTCAACTGGAAGATTGCGCAATTACCCACGATTCAGGCGGATCCTTCCTTGCTCCGGCAGGTCGTCGTGAATCTTGTCGGCAACGCCGTCAAATACACACGCCCGCGCAATCCGGCCCAGATTGAAATCGGCTGCGATGACCGTCATGCGCGGGAGTTCGTCCTTTTCGTACGCGACAACGGAGTAGGGTTTGATATGCAATATAGTCACAAACTCTTTGGGGTGTTTCAGCGACTTCACCGGTCGGATGAGTTTGAGGGCACAGGAATCGGACTGGCCAATGTGCGTCGCATCATTTTGCGCCATGGAGGACGCACATGGGCCGAAGGCAAGGTTGACGGTGGGGCGACCTTCTATTACACTCTGCCCAAGCAAGATGCGGCAAATTGAGCGCTGGCGGACCCTGTTTGCAAATGACAAATCTCAAACGTATCATGCTCGCCGAGGATAACGAGCGGGACTTGGAACTCACATTGGCCGCACTGGAGGAGCACAAGCTTGCAAATCAGGTCATTGTCGTGCGCGATGGCGCGGAGGCCCTTGATTATCTCTACAGCCGGGGCAAACATGCCCATCAGGCAGGCGGACTGCCCGTCGTCGTCTTGCTGGACCTCAAGATGCCCAAGGTGGATGGACTTGAAGTGCTGCGGCAGATGAAAAGCGACCCCAACCTCAAGGTGGTTCCAGTGGTGATGATCACCTCGTCGCGGGAGGAACAGGACCTGTTGCGCAGCTATCAACTCGGTGTAAACGCCTATGTGGTGAAACCGGTAGATTTCCAGAAATTCACGGATGCGGTAAAACAGATCGGGGCCTTCTGGGCGGTGATCAACGAACCTCCTCCCAGAGCCGCAAAGTGACGATGTAATTGAAAGAGAACACCAACATTCGGGTGCTCCACCTGGAAGATAACGAGAACGACCATCTCCTCGTCAAGGAGACACTCTACGCCGACGGATTAAACTGCGAGTTTCGCCTCGCAAGGACCCGCGAAGAGTTTGAAGCCGCCCTGCGGAGTGGCGATTTTGACATCATCATTTCAGATTTCACGCTGCCATCCTATGACGGGATGCGGGCGTTATCCACGGCCGGCCAATGTCAGCGCGATGTGCCGTTTATTTTCTTCTCCGGCACCATTGGTGAAGAAAGCGCGGTGGACAGTCTCAAGACGTGGGCC
>DAOLDN010000050.1:0-12574 GCA_035327385.1 Verrucomicrobiota bacterium
CCCACGGCTGTCATCCATCCAAAGGCCGTCATCGGCGCGGATTGCGACATCGGCCCCTATTGCGTCATCGGTGAACACGTCACACTCGGCGACCGCTGCAAACTGCATTCGCACGTCGTCATTGACGGCCACACGAAACTCGGCAAGGAAAACGAAATCTTCCCCTTCGCCAGCATCGGCCTCAAGACACAGGACTTGAAATGGAAGGGCGGTATCACACGCACGGAAATCGGCGACAAGAACACCTTCCGCGAATACGTCACCATCCACAGCGCCACCAGCGACGGAGAAACGACGTCGGTGGGTTCCAACAACCACATCCTCGCCTACTGCCACCTTGCTCACAACGTCGTGCTCGGAAACCATGTCATCATGTCCAACGTGGCGACGCTCGCGGGCCACGTCACTGTGGAAGACCGTGCCGTGATCGGTGGACTGGCCGCCGTGCACCAATTCTGTCGCATCGGAAAATTCTCGATGATTGGCGGCTGTTCCAAAGTGGTTCAGGACGTTCCACCATTTATGATGGCCGACGGCAATCCCGCCGAAACCCGCACCATCAACAAGGTCGGCATGGAACGCCACGGCATTTCCGACGAAGCCATCGCCGCGTTGCGACAGGCCTACAAAATCCTTTTTCGCGAAGGACTGACCATCAGCAACGCGCTGACAAGAGTCGAGGCCGAACTGCCCGCAATGCCGGAAGTCCAGCACCTCATCCTCTTCGTCCGCACCAGCGAGCGCGGCATCAGCAAATAGCAGGCTCACTCCTCCACTGGCAGATAGCTCTGAATGCGGAGCAGGTCCACCAATTCGTCCGGATACCGCCAGCCGCGCTCGAAGCTCTTGCGCCTCGTGTGCCAGCGCCAGTATTCGGCGTGCCCGTCCGCCGCCGTCAGTGTCACTCCGTTGGCATGACGTCGCCCCGGCGAATCGCCCCATTCGCGGATGGGATATCTTCGCAGTCCGATGGCGCAGTTGTTGATGCCGTTGGCTGGATTGTTGTCCAGATCGTCCTCGTCCATGAACACGAGATGTTGACTTGGAGGCGGCGAAAGTATGTCCGACGATTTCTGTCGTGGGTGACCGATCTGCGTGCTCATGGCATAGCTGCGCGTCGTTGGAAAGCTGTCCCCAAACCGGGTCTTGATGCGATACGGATCCGCCGGGCAAACATAGATGCGAGGCGAGCCTGTGTAGGGATAAATCACGCCCTGTTCGATCTTGGTCGTGTTGGTTTCATTGGCCACAATTCCATAGACCCACGCTTCCATTCCGGGCACGTCGGGTGCGCCGCCGGAATTATTTGGAGGGAGCAAATCGGCGTTGTCGCCCACATACATGATCCAGCCGAGTTGAAGTTGCTTCAAATTGTTCAGGCATTTCGTCGTCAGCGCCCTGGACCTTGCCTGCGACAACGCAGGAAGCAACAACGACGCCAGCACGGCGATGATCGCAATCACAACCAGCAATTCGATCAGCGTGAAAGCCCACCCATGAGCCTCGTTGCAGCGGACGTGATCTCCCCCCAGCCGAATGCGTCGAGCAATCAGAGCCTCCTCACGTCGGCTGCTACGGTTCATTGCTTTAAGCGGAAGAATTCGTCGCCATCAGCAAGCACAGGAACGGTGACCGTCCCCTCGCCTGCTCCAGCGACCGGCTGCCAATCCGGCTCGGTCAGGCTGCGCGTGGACTCGACCGTGACGCCCGTTAATTGCGCGGGCCAGTTGATTGTCACCGTGTTGTCAGGGTTTCGTGTTATAGAAGACTTCAATACAAGATTGACCACCATCGGCTGGGAGAAAGGGCTGGTGACGACACTGGCGTTGCGAGTTCCCGGCGGGTCAATGGAGTAGTTGGCAGCGATGGTCACAGTTTTGCCAACGATGGACAGCGCACTGATGTCGAATCGGAAAGCGCCCGGCGCGGGATCAAGATCGGCAATCGAATTATCCACGAAGGACGCGATGTAATCCCTGCCCTGCACAAAGCCGTTGGGCAATTCAGGCAACTCCAGCGCCATGCCATTGGTCATTCCTTCCGGATCCGCTTCGTAGAGGTCAATGATCGTCGCGGTGAATGTGGCCTTTGGGATCGGGGTCGTGCCTGCCAGATATACGCCTGCCTCGGTGATCACGGGCTGGATGACCAGCGGGTTCGTAGTCACCAGATGCGCGAGGTAAAAAGTCGCCGGGTCGGGATCCGTGAGAAAGAACGCCGCGCCTGCGACGTTCACCGGCAGAGGAAAGTTGTTCACAAATTTATTGCCGCGCACTGACACGATGGCGCCCGGTCGGGCTGTGATTGGATTGATCACTATGGGATTTTCAAACGGATGGTTGTTCATCACCAGGTTTGCCTCCAGATCGTCGCTCACGCCGTCGAAGTCCGAGCCGAAGCGCGTTCGCGCACCGTCGAAGTGCATTCCAAGGATTTGGAAGCTTCCGGGAAACCGTGTCACCCCATCCACTGCCACTCCGAAATAATTGCCTGCGATGATGAATCGCTTGTTGCCTGTGGTATAAAAGCCCACAACCCGATTGCCACCACTCAGAGGGCCGAAAACGTTTCCCTCCTCGGCGTCGTTGATGCCGTCTCCATCCGTGCCGATCAGATTTGTGGAATTGTTGTAACGCCCGATCTCGATGGTCGCACCACCGAATGCGCCGGGATTCTCCACGGTGATGTCGTAAGGTGTCATTCCGTCCGGCAGCACTCCCATGAAATTGCCCGAAACCCGCGCGCCGATCTGTTCTCCGGTGACATGATATCCTTGCGCGACGATCACGTTGAACTCCGCTCGGGCGTTTGTTGATCCTGCCTTCACGCCGATTGTGAGATTGCGATTCGGCAACTCCGGCAGCGTTCCACCACTCACGTCCCGATGCCGGAAAGCTGTGATACCCGCCGCCGAACCGCCTGTGACCGAAACACCATCCGGCTCGACACCGATCCAACATCCCGCCACGTGGCCGTTGTTGTCATAATCCGGCGCTCCGCTGTGGTCGCGCGCGAAGGCGATGCAGTAAATCGCCGGATCAAGGTCGCTGTTGGATGTGTGCAGACCAAGGAAACACAGGCCTTTGATGGTGAGATTGGCTGCGTTGAATACTCCCAAAATGGCGTTTTCCCAGTCGGCATAACCTGGCCGGCCTGTGCCGTAGTTCATCACCGTCCGACCGCCTGCGCGGGAATCCAACACGATCTTCAACACAGCACTGTTGGGTGCGTGAATGGAATTAGTATTTGGAGACGCCCCGGGCTGCGTGTAGCCGTCAATCGTCAGGTTGTCCTGCGTGATCAGCGGATAGCCAAACACGGGAGTTACGATGTAATGCGGCCCATCGCCAGGAATGTTGAATGCGATGGTGTCGCCCGCCTGAGCATTCGTGAGCGCCATGACCAGCGACAATTCGCCGGGGCCGGGAGTTTCATTATTCGTGGTGGTGACTGTGATTACGGCTGCACCCGCTGCGTTGGCAACTGCCAGAATCAGTCCGATTGTCCAGAAGAGTTGGCTTTTCATGTTCGCACTTCGTAAACAAGATTTGCCCTCATGACCCTCCATTTCGCCGACAATCCCGATTTTGTCTCCGTGCGACAATAGAGCGGCCCTATGAACTGACAATACTAGGCCGCATGGACGAGTCAATGCTCTGCTTTGGAGATTCTTCGGTCATTCCGATGAAGCGAGGAATGCATGGCTAAAGACACCCTTGCGGTGGTTAATACCAGTTGAGTTGACCGGATGGCGTATCGTATTCTGGCGACAGGTTCGGAATGGCGAAACATCGAACGAACACCATTCGGTCGTCATGAATTCGTTGCCAGGAACTTCAAGTCGCAACGCGCCCGGAGCGTTCACGTTGATTGAACTGCTCGTGGTCATCGCGGTCATTGCGATCCTCGCGGCCATGCTTCTGCCCGCGCTTGCCAAGGCAAAACTCACAGCCAGGCGTACGGCCTGCATGAGCAACATGCACCAAGTGGGGTTGGCATTGCAGATGTATGAACACGACAACGGCCGGCTGCCTTCCAAACGTCATCGCGCGCCCGACTTCAATCATCCCTCCGCGCCACCAAACCTGCTGAACCTGCTCATCCCGCATCTCGGCGCAACGCCTGGAGCAACATCCCCACGGGTGTTCAATTGCCCCTCGCTCAAACCCAACCCCAACCCTGACTACGCGCCGACCACCAACAGCAGCACCAGTTTGTCGGTCAACACCGTGCCGCTGGGCCGGCGTCTATTCGATATTCCAAACCCGTCAAAGATTATTCTCATCCAGGAAGCCTGGTCGCTCTCGCACCAATTCTGGAACCAACCCGAACCGACGGATCAATCGCAAGCCGCCTTGGAGGGCCGGATTCCGACGACCTACCACGAATGGCACATGTGGGCGAGCCGGCTCGTGCATCCGTCTTTTATTACCGCGACGTTGAGCGAACACCTCTCCAACGCGCATGAAGAAGGCGGCAACCTGATCTTCACCGACGGCCACGCCGAATATCGGAAATACCGCAAGTTGCGAAGCGGCGACTTCGGCCTGTTGCCCGACCAACTCCACCAACCCACCCGCGCCCAGACCGACCGGACATGGCTTCCGGCGTTTTGACAAAGGGAAGCGGGCTGCTACGAGACGGAAGTTGCGATCGAGTGCGCATGTAGTTGTTACGGCGCACCAAGCTCGAAATTAATCACGGGTTCAGAAACGCCATCGAACAAGAAATTCACTGTCTTTCGACCTGCTCTACGGTGATACGCCTCGAGTGTATAATTGCCGGGAGGTAAACCCGCTGGCAGAGCAAAGTTCCCATTTGCGTCTGTCACACAAAAGAACGGATGCGGGATGATTGAAACGTATGCAAATCTCCACGGGCGGGTGTCGTCTCTAAAGGTCAAAAAGAACTCTTGCTTGGGAAAGGTAAAATCAGCGAACACACCCGAAAGCAGAGCCAGATTCTGTTCAGCGTTTCCGAAAACCGCAGGTACGGCATGTACGTTGACGAAAAAGGGATCAAGATTGGTCACTCGAATTACTTGGCCTGTGCGAACGGCTGAGATGTACGGCTCGTAAAGACAGCGGATGCAATCCAGCGTCAGCGGCGTAGCTGGCACCGGATAATTTCCCGGAACATTATTGGTGATGTACACCAAAACGTCAGCCAACCCATTGCTTGGGCCGACTGAATAGAACCGCGTGGTCGGAATGGCTCCGTCCCATAGTGGAGAACACATAGGATCCCCAAGCAACGGGTTTAGCGGAATCTCTGCAGGCGGTGTATTGGTCAACCGCACGACACCTCGAACCGAGGCTGGAACCACAGAACTCAGCCGGTAGAATGAGGACCCGGGCAATGGAGAATTGTCCACAAACGCTGTTGAACCTTGGGCAGGAATGATGATCGCGCCCAAACCAGCCCAAGGACCAGCAACCGCTGCGGAGCGCTCAATCGCCCAGGCTTCGAGGGGCAAGCCTTCGGCGGTCATCGCAACATTACCTGGATTGACCCCGGTAATCGTCAGGTTGCGGTAGGGCAAATCTTGTAACAGATTTAACCGTACGGTACCGGTAGCCGTTAAATAACCAGCGACAGCAATCTGGTATTCGGTCTCTGCAATCGCGGAGAAACTGACAGGCGCAGGGCCGATGGTGCTCGCAACATTGGTCAGGCTGGAAACCGAGTTCCCGGCATAAATCCCGAGCAGACTTGTAAAGGAACTTCCGCCAGTGTCCACAAATACGTTTCCATTGTTCGTTGCCGTCCAAGACCACCAAAGAGAAGCGCCTCCGGCTTTGCCATGATGATCGGGTTCTCCAACTTCCACAGTTGCATATGAATTTGAACTCACAATCGAAACGTTCGCTCCCTCCAAAATAATCCGATTGGCAAACAGATCATTTGGTGGAGGGGGCGGATTAGGAGACTGGCGAATGTTGAGTAGTATTGATCCCGGTTCTGTCACTCCCCTCCTTCCACCACCAGTGGCAACGGCAATGTGATACTGGATGCCTTTTGTCGGAGAAAAAATCAGGCGGCTCGAACCACTTGCAGTTCCTGCGTCGTCGTTTTCCGCGACAAGCAACAGATTGGATACGTTATTCCCGGTATAGACAGCCAGCACGGTGTCGAAGAGGCTGCCGAACGTGTCCATCGTGACAGGCCAGTTTGTCGGCGCTGTCCAAGTCCACCACACGGTGTTGAAGCTCGCGCTGCCGGCATGGTTCGGCTCACCGGTTTCTTTGGTAGCCCCGGCATTTGAGCCGCTGGCCGAGTTGGTCGTACCGGGAACGGAAATTCCATCAGCGAAATCGTCATTCAGTGGCTGTGGCGTCTGAAGCAATTCAAGCTCTACTGGCCCAGCGTTGGCCACTGCGGTTTCGACGACAATCTGATAAGTCGTTCCAACTGCGGCTAGAAAACCGAACGGACCAGCGTCGCGGTCAGTATTGCCAGGCCAAACTTTGGTGAGATTTGAAACCACGTTACCCACATAGACAGCTCGGTTATCGGCATAGGCGGGAAATCCACCACCCCCACTACGTGTAAAAGGCCCAACTCTCAACACGCCGTTCGTGGGAGCAGTCCAAGACCACCAGATGGACGCCCCACTTGCATGAGTGCCGTGAATCGGCTCGCCCGGCTCCCGTGTGGCACCAATCGTGGAGGCTGAAATGATATTGGTTAAACCGGCAAGCGCGGTGCGGTTGGTGAAGTAATCATTTATCGGCTGTGCCTGGGCAACAACCGCCACGACGATGATGGTCATTGGTAAGATTCGCGCCATGCTCGCATTAGGCGACCAATAACTTCCGCGCTCTGCTTTGATCATCATTTGTACTCGTTGGATTGATGTTGAGACTCAACGTTGTTCGAGCAGGAAATACCGCTGCGGCTCGGCGGGGTTGAACGGGTTCGTGCGCGTGAACACGCCGTATTGATCAAACTGGTTTGTCAGGATCGCCGCCCAACTCGTCCGCAGCGTGGTCACGTCGGTTGACGTAAACAGGATGGATGTCGCGTTCGTGATGCCGCCGGCCGCACTGAGGAAAATGCCTGTTCCCGTAATCACCGGACGGCAGAGCGTCAGTCCCGACTTTATTCCGGTGCCGGTCAGTTGATATGTCCCTGTGCCCGTGAGCGGTCCGCTGGCATCGTTGACGATGAGGGTATAAGTGCCGGTGGCTGGAGAGGAACGGCTAATCTGCACCGAAGTCTGATGTGAAGCCGTGTTCAGCAATATGCCATCGCGACCGTAAAGACGCATTTGCATGAGAAACGCCGAACCACCGGTCAACTCGTCGAGCTGGATTGTGAATTCATCCCCTGCACAGGCGTTGAAGGACCAAACATCCAAGTCGCCAAGATCAATCGCGCCGGCAAAGACCACCCCATTGGTCAATTCACCGCCTTCGTCCCCTACCGGCACGGAGTAGTAGCCGGGCAACTTTACAAAGTAGATGCGGTAAGTGCCCGTGCCTGTAAGTGGCCCGCTGCCGTCTGCCATGAGCACTGTAAACGTGCCGTTGGTGGCCACTGTGAATGCATATTCATCAACCACGCCACCCAACGTAATCAGCAACACCCCGTTTGGATCGTAAATGCGTGTTCGCGGTGAAAAACTGTTGGTCTCGGTCAGTTCCGCCACGCGGACAACGACGCGCTCGCCCGCCGTGGCCGGAAACGTCCACAAATCCAAATCCCCCAAACTGCCAATCGTGCCGTCCTGAAACTCCCCGCTGCCAGGCAACGCCCCGCCATCATCGCCGGGCGGAATGGTGAACGCACCCGGCGACTTCACAAAGTAAATGCGATAAGCGCCCGTGCCTGTATATGGGCCACTGCTGTCGGCAATGAGCACTGTAAAAGTGCCGTTGGTGGCCGACGTAAAGGCGTATTCCTTCACACTGCCGGCGGTTTGAGACGAAACCAGAACACCGCTCGGGTCGTAGATTCGCACGAAGGTGGAAAAACTGTTCGTCTCACTCAGTTCCGCCACGCGGATGACAACCCGTTCACCCGCTGTGGCTGGAAACGTCCACAAATCCATGTCCCCCAAACTACCAATCGTCCCGTCTTGAAACTCGCCACTGCCCGGCAACGTCCCACCATCATCGCCCGGCGGAACGGTGAACGCGCCCGGCAGCTTCACAAAGTAGATGCGATAAGTGCCCGTGCCTGTATTTGGGCCACTGCTGTCGGCCATGAGCACCGTAAACGTGCCGTTGGTAGCCGACGTAAAAGCGTATTCCTTCACACTGCCGGCGGTTTGAGACGAGAGAAGAACTCCGCTCGGATCATAGATTCGCACGAAGGTGGAAAAACTGTTCGTCTCACTCAATTCCGCCACGCGAATGACAACCCGTTCGCCCGCAGTAGCTGGAAACGTCCACAAATCCAGATCGCCCAAACTGCCAATCGTGCCGTCCTGATACTCTCCACTGCCGGGCAGCGCCCCGCCATCATCGCCCGGCGGAACGGTGAACGCGCCAGGCAGCTTGACGAAATACAGCCGATAGGTGCCCGTGCCCGTCAGCGGTCCGCTGGCGTCCGCTACCGTGACCGTGAAAGTCCCGTTAGTGGCGGCTGTAATGGCGTGTTCCTCTACCGTCCCCGTCTGCGTGCTTAGCAATGTGCCGTTTGGCGCGTAAACCCGCGTTCGGACAGAGAAGCTGTTTGTGCTCGTGAGTCGTGCATGCCGCAGCACGATACGGTCTCCATTTGTCGCAGAAAATGTCCATGTGTTGGTTTCCCCCACAAAGGAGATGTTTCCCTCGTAGAAGTTGCCGCTTGTGAACTGGGCGACGGCAGCATTTGCCCAAAGGAAGACCGCCAGGATTGTTCCCATGAGCCGTGCGACAGGCCAACTCACTCGAATGGTCGGAATCCGAGATCGGTGCAAGGCTGGCGAATTTCCGGGTTGGTGCTTTGGTTTCATATCAAGGCGTTTCAAGGCTGATTTGTTTCTGTGACTCACCTTTCCCATGCGACATGGAAAGGAAAATCCCTTCAAGAAAGTTGAAGAAATCTGCGATGCCCAGGAACAAACTCACGCAAACGCCACAGCGGTCGCAAAGTAGCTGCGGAGACTTTCAGGAAATTGCCAGGGGTGGTGAATCTTTCGAGGGCGACAGTCTTTCTCCGTCACGGTGCGCTCTTCGCGGTCGTTGCGTGAGATCCAACGACCGCCTCATTGACCAGACCTATCCAGTTCAGCGAGCTTTCGTTTCCATTCGGCGGCTTGGGCGGGCCTGGCTGTCTCTTCGTAGAGTTGCGCCAGGTTTTTAACAGCGGTCCGCAACTGCCACCAGTTTTCGGACTCAACATCATCGTCGTCCTGGCGGGCAAATCCCTCGTAGGCAGCCAAGAGCAACGGTTCGGCTTCCGCGTGTCTCCTTTGTCGCAGCAAACTTCCACCCAGCAGGCCGCGCGTTACGACAGTGTCCCAGCTTTCGGGACGCTTTTTTTCCTGGATGCCCAGCGACTCACGCAGCAGCGCCTCCGCTTCAGCGTGACGACTCAAATCGTCCAAAATCACGGCGCGCGTCCGAAGCAATGAATGAAGTGATGCACTGTCGCGAGGCAGGACGCTTTGCCAGAGGGCCAGAGCCTCGCCGCTCGCGGCCTCTGCTTCCAGCAACTTGCCTTGAACGCGTAGCGATTGAGCAAGACGGTAAAGCGCTGATCCCAGGCCCTGCCGGTTGTCTCCCGGCAACCCGCGTTGCAGGGTCACAATTTCACGCAATATTGGCTCGGCCTCGGAGTATTTCTTCTCGTAACCGAGCGTATGGCTCAAGCGGCCCAGGATTTTGATCAGTTCATCCGTGGAAGTGTCCGGCGACGCGCGACTCTTCGCCAGTTGATCCCGGGCGAGCCTTTCTGCCTCTGCCAGCTTTTCCCGGGCTTCGACAACTTTCGTTCCTCCCTGTTTTTTCAACACTGCGGCCAGACGGATCAGGCTGCGCGCGACATCGTCATCGTAGTCACCCAGCAGTCGCCGCCGAATGGTCAGTGATTCACGGAACAGGCTCTCGGCTTCGAGATACTTTCTTTCCTGCTGGCGCATATCGGCGAACCAATAAAGAGCCCGGGCCACCTCAAGATGATCCTCCCCAAAATGCTCTTTAAGCAACCGAACCGCCTCCAGATGCATGGCGGCGGCGTTTGTGGTGTCGCCCAGTGCGAAATAAACGCCACCAAGCGTCCGGCGCAAATCCGCTTCCACCTCGGGTTGGCCCGCCAAATCCGCTGGCAGCCGGACAACAGTGTCATCGAGAATCTCTCGCAGCAGCGTTGTGTCGCGGCCCTTCGCCCGCGCGGGATTCACACTGGTCAATATCTGCTGAAGGAACTGGGCCACCTGCGCGCTGCGAATGGCCTCGGTCTGCGCCAGCCGCTCCTGAGTGGTGGCCTGTTGCTCGGCACCCAACGCGCGGTCTCGTTCTCTCCGGGCCTGGGCAAATCCGGCCCACGAAAAGATCAATCCACCGATGATCGCGATGCCAAGGCAGACTCCAAACCCGACCTGCAACCGATGACGCCGCGTGAACTTGCCCAAACGATAAATCTGGCTGGGCGGACGGGCCGTGACGGGTTCGTGTCGAAGGTGGCGTTCCAAATCGGCCGCCAGATCGCTTGCTGTGGCGTAACGGCGCGCACGATCCTTCTCCAGACACTTCATCACGATCCAATCGAGATCGGTGGACGGTGGTGTTGGACGTGGCGCAACTGTGGCATTGCCGTCCGATGTCGCACGCGCCAGTTGCCGGGCGCGCGTCGAGGGCGTCGGAGGGTCGGTTTCACGTATCAACCGACGGATTTCATCGAAGCCTGCCTTGCGAAGCGTTTCCTTTTCTATGGGCGCTGTGCCGGTCAATAATTCATAGAGCAAACACCCCAGCGCATAAATGTCGCTGCGCGTGTCCACGTCCTGCCCGCTCAATTCAGCCTGTTCCGGACTCATGTAAGCCGGCGTGCCAATCAACTGGTCGTAGCGGGTGAACAGGGTTTTCTCCGTGAGCCGCTGCGCGATGGCTTTGGCCACGCCGAAATCAATCACCTTGGGCACGGGCGCGCCGTCAATCATCGTGATCATCACGTTGGAAGGCTTGAGGTCGCGATGGATGATGCCCTTCTGATGCGCGTGCTGGACGGCGTGTGTGGCTTGAATGAACAGTCTGAGGCGTTCGCGGATGGGAATCTCGCGCTGTTCGCAGAACTCGGTGATGGGCAGCCCCCGGACCAGTTCCATCACGAAGTATGGCCGGCCATCCTGCGTCTCTCCGGCATCCAATACGCGGGCAATGTTCGGATGATCCATCAATGCCAGCGCCTGACGTTCGACCTCGAACCGCGCAATCACCTGCTTGGTGTCCATGCCCGCCTTGATGACTTTGAGCGCGACTTTGCGCCGGACGGGCTGCTCTTGTTCCGCCATGTAAACGACACCAAAGCCGCCTTCGCCGATCTTCTCCAGAAGTGTGTATGGCCCGATGCGCGTGCCTGTGGCGTCCGATTCCTCGGCGGACTTTTGGAGAAATGCCGGCTCGATGAAATCTCCCAATTGATCCTGCGCCGCCAGCAGGGACTCGATTTGCGCTCGCAATGACGGATCGCCCGCACACGCCTCATCCAAATAGGCAGCACGCGCCTGCGGAGAAGCCTTCGCGGCAGCCTCGGTGAATACCGTCTTTAGATTCTCAAAGTTCACAGGTTTGCATCTTGAAACAAACCACCCGCCCGACGCTCTTTCAGCATCCTGTCACTTCACTCATGCGACGAACGCGGTGGTTTCCCTTCAATTGAGGCGACGGATTCAAATCCCATCGGCCTCATCGCGCATTTTCCGAAACAGCCAGACCCTGCTGAACGCCCAGGAACGTTCAACGGTGCTAAGGGACACACCCAGGGCCGAAGCGATTTGCGGATGTGTAAGGCCGGCAAAAAAACGCAGTTTTACGATTTGTGCTCCTTGCGGGTCCAGTTGCTCCAGTTGGATGAGCGCTTCATTGACTGCCAACAGTTTGTCCGATGGCAGCCCGCAGGCCAGTTCCACTTCATCAACGTCCACCCGGTGAAGGCCGCCACCGTGACGCACCCGTTGCTTGCGTCTGGCAGACTCCACCAGGATGCGGCGCATCGCCTCGGCAGCAGCGGCGAAGAAATGCCCCCGCCCATCCCAGCTTGGGTCCTCATCGCCGACGAGACGCAGCCACGCTTCGTGGACCAGTGCCGTGGCTTGAAGTGTTTGACCAGGGCGTTCGAGGGAGAGTTTGTGAGCCGCCAGTTGCCGCAATTCCTCATAGACAAGTGGCAGCAGGTCCGCCGCAGCCTGCTTCTCGCCGCGTTCAATCGCTTCGATCATGCGCGTGACCTCGCCCATAGGATAGCTGCATTCAGTGTGGCCTGATGATCAGTCAAAGAAAATCATATTCCTTACTGCTGTGGATTTTCTGCCGCAAGGAACAGTGGCTTGAACCACAAGTATCGGCCAACTAAAGTGGCCGCGTGCAAACACCAGTTACGCCAGCAGCACAGATTCCAGATCACTACGCCTCCAACGCGTGACATC
>DAOLDN010000051.1:0-12541 GCA_035327385.1 Verrucomicrobiota bacterium
GTTGCCGCCGAAGGTGAAGTCGTTGCGGAAAAACATCAGGCACGCGGCGTAGGTCAGCGCCTGGCTGAGAATGGAAAAATAGACGCCCTTGATGCGCGAACGGAACGCGAGAAAGCCGAAGATGTAAGCGACGATGGCCGGCACAAGCACCACCGCCGCCAGCGTGAACGCGAGGCTGTTGAACGGAATCCAGTGACGCGGCAGGCCGCCGGTTTCGGAATACTTGGTTGCGAATTCCAGGAACACCATGAAGTCCGGCAAGTCGGCGCGGTATTGGCCGAGCTTGCCGATGAGCAGCATCAGATACATTCCCAGTGCGTAACCGCCGAGGGCGAAGAAGATGCACTGGCCCAGACTCAACAAACCGGTGTAGCCCCACAACAGATTCACTCCGATGGCGAGCACGGCGTAGGTGAGATATTTGCCGTAGAGACTCAGTTTGAAGGACGACACGTGCCACGCGCTGTCCGGCGGCACAAGCGCGTTCAGGCACGGCAGCAACACCAGACCGATGAAGGCCAGCAGACCCACAATCAACACCTCGCGATTGGAGAACGTGCGAGTCATCGAAGAAGCTCCAAATTCCAAGCACCAAGCTCCAGAGAAGCACCAAGCTTCAAGCTCCAATAGAATCCGTCAACTGACCAAGCGCCAGTTTGGAGCTTGGCGGTTGGAATTTCTCTGGTGCTTGGATGTTGGTGCTTGGTGCTTTTCATCACGAGTCTAGGCTTCGCGATTTGGTCACGAAGATTCCATTGGGTCGCCATTGCAGGAACAGGATGATGGCGGTCAGAACAAGAATCTTGCCCAGTACCGCCCCCAGCCACGGCTCGAGAATCTGGTTTGTGACACCGACTCCCAATGAAGCCGTGACTGTTCCAACGAGGTTCCCCACCCCGCCCAAAACGACGATCATAAAACAATCCACAATGTAACTCTGTCCGAGGCTCGGCCCGACGTTGGCGATCTGCGACAGGCACGCGCCGGCCATCCCCGCAAGACCGGAACCGAACGCGAAGGTCATCATGTTCACGCGGTCGGTGCGCACGCCCATGCAGGAGGCCATGTTGCGGTTTTGCATGACGGCGCGGATTTGCAGGCCGAGCGATGTTTTGGTCAGCAGCAGGTAAGTCCCAAACACGATGAACAGGGCAAAACCGATGATGAAAAGACGGTTGTAGGCGAATAGCACGTCGTCCACAACGAAACTGCCGCTGAGGAACGACGGGGAATCCACCTGCACGTTGGCCGCGCCAAACGTGTGTCGCAGGATTTGTTGAATGACGAGGCTCACGCCCCAGGTTGCGAGCAGCGATTCGAGAGGACGTTTGTAGAGAAAGCGGATGATGCCGCGTTCCAACGCCAAACCGACCAGAGCGCCGGTGATGAATGACGCGACCAGAGCCACGAAGAAATACATGTCAAAGCCACCGCCTGTCAGCCCGGCGCCCTTGACGGTGACTGTCTTGCCGAAGAGCGAGAACAGCAGGCCTGTTCCAAAAACGCCCTGGACAATGTAGGTGGTGTAAGCGCCCACAGCCATCACCTCGCCGTGGGCCATGTTGATGACGCCCATCAAGCCGAACGTGATCGCCAATCCCAACGCCGCCACCAGCAACACGGCGGCGAGACTGAATCCGCGGAAGGCCGTGCCGACGAAATTTCCCCAGCGGATGTAATTTTCGATGTCAATGATGGCCGTCCTGAGAGCGGCGGCGGTTTCGTCGCCGTATTTCGTCGGGTCCTTTTGCACTGACTTTTGCAGCTCCTTGAGGAACGAGAGCGCGTTGATGGAACGCATCTCGCCCAGTTCGACGATGGCCGCGTTGCGGACGGCGGGATCGTCATTGACCGTGTGCGTCAGAGCGATGGCCTCGTTGAGGCTTTTGATGACCATCTTGTCCTTCTCGACTTTCAAGCGTCCTTCGAAGTGCGGCAGATATTCCACATTCTGTTCCTGGCCGAGCTTGACGATGGCGTCGCGTCGCATCTTGGGCTTTGGATTGCCAATGGCGTAGAGGTCGAGCGTCGTTTTGATGGCCCTGCGAAGTCGGGAATTGTTGTCAACGGGCGTGAGTTCCACGGCGGAAAACGTCAGCGCCGTACCTGCGGCGTCCTTGATGAATTCTCCGTCGGCAAGGCGGATGGCTTTGGCTTTGCCGTCGCTGTCGAGCCGGGCATCGAGAACAAACGGAATCTTCGCGCCGCCGGAAGCTTCGTAAAGGAACAACTCACTGACGCGCCACGCCGCCAGACCGCGAGAAACCAGGTCGTCTCCAGCGTTGACGAGTTGTTTGATGAGTTCGATCTGTTCCGCGCCGTCCTCCGTCAGCACCGCGCGGACGAAGGTTTCACGCGCCGTCGGATTGACCTGCGGTGACTCCGGCGCTTCTTCGGCCAGCACAGCCAGAAGGGTCAGACACAGGAGCAGAATTGTTGTGGCGAATTTCTTCACGAATCGGCGTCGAATCTCTGTGTTTTTGCCAAAAGGAGGCGGGCCAACCAGCCCGCCTCCTTGATGAACAACCAACCAACCAACCAACACGGAGATTACTTGAGGAATTTCTCGCTGAACGGTTCTGCCGCCACGCCGTTGAAGGTCTTGATGATCTTGAACTGGCCCGTGGGGAGGGTTTCGCCGATGAACACGTTGTTCACGAGATGATGATTATCCTGCATGGTGACTTCGCCGGCCGGGCCTTTGAACTTCTGGCCGATGAGCGCCTCGGTGACCATGGGAACGTCAAACGTGCCGGCCTTCTCCACGGCTTGTTTCCAGAGATACACACCGATGCGGGAGAGGTTCATGGGGCTGCAGGTTACGCGGCCCTTCGGATCAACGCCTGTGACCTTGTAGTCAACACCTGTGACCTTCGGATCTGCGAGCCACGCCTGGAAGTCCTTCACGAACTTGTCGTTCTCGGGCGTCTTGAGCGACATGAAGTAGGTCCAGCAACCGAGATGACCGGCCAGTTCCTTGGCGGGCAGACCGCGGAATTCATCCTCGGAGATCGAGAATGAAACCACCGGACAGTTTTCCGAGGTCAGACCGGCATTGGCGAATTCCTTGAAGAACGGGACGTTCGTGTCGCCGTTGAGCGTGCTGATCACGCAGGCATTGCCACCGGCCGCGAACTTCTTGATGTCAGCGACAATCGTCTGATAGTCCGTGTGGCCGAAGGGGGTGTAAATCTCGATGATGCTCTCATCGGGAATGCCCTTCATCTTGAGGTATTGCTTGAGGATTTTGTTCGTGGTGCGCGGATAAACGTAGTCCGAGCCGAGCAGATAGAACTTCTTCTTGCCTTCCGCGAGCATGTAATCCACAGCGGGGATGGCCTGCTGATTCACGGCCTCGGCGGTGTAGAAGATGTTCTTGGACAATTCCTCGCCCTCGTATTGAACGGGGTAGAAGAGCAGTCCGTTGAGACGCTCGAACACGGGCAGCACGGACTTGCGGCTGACGGATGTCCAACAGCCGAAGACAACGCTGACCTTGTCCTTGACGAGCAGTTCTTCGGCTTTCTCGGCGAAGAGCGGCCAGTTGGAAGCCGGGTCAACGACGACCGGCATGATCATGTAGTTTGTGCCGCCGACCTTGACGCCGCCGGCCTTGTTGATCTCGTCAAACGTGAAGAGCAGCACGTCCTTCAGCGAGGTTTCGCTGATGGCCATCGTGCCGCTCAATGAGTGAAGGACGCCGACCTTGACGGTCTGCGACATCGCGACCTGCGGCGCCAACGCGCCGCAGGCGACGGCAAGGGCCGTCGAGATGATGCTTTTGAAGTATCGTTTCATTTGAGATGGCAATTTGAGTTATTGGTGACGGTTTCAGTCAGCCTTAGAATGCCAGCGCGATGCTTGTTGTGCCGGTGAGGAAGCAGGAGTTCTTGTTGCCGGGGATCGCGTCGTCGGAAGTGTAGAAATACGTCAATCCCGCGCCGAAGGTCCAGTCACCCTTGGGAATGAACTTGAGCGGAATGCTCAGATTGGCACCCGCCGAAGCGTAGGAAAAGCCCGCATCGCCATCCTCCTGAAATTCGTTTGATTGAAACGCGACGTTGACCGGGAACGAAAAGCTGATGTCCTTCCATGAGGTGCCGGGAGCGACGCCCAATACGCCGACAACCCCGTTCTCGATGTCGGTGTTGTCAAGTCCGTTGGCGACGCGACAGTGCAAGGTGGCACTGGGATTGAGCCAGTAATCATATGCGACCTTCAGGTCAACGATGCGCTCGTTTTGAGAGGCATACATCCACTCCTGATAAAGTGCCGTGAAGGTCCATTCCTTGTAGCCGTAGCTGAGACCGACCCACACGTCCACTTCCTGCGTGACCTTCTGGCCGATGGTGGTTTCGGTGTTGTTGTTCACGTCCATCCAGATGCCGGCGATGCCTTTGAATCCTTTGCCGAGATCGAAATTCAACTCGAGGCTTGGATGGAACAGCGCGTCCTTCCAACGGCTTCCAGCGCCCCAAACGTCCGCGCCGTAAGAAACGAAATGCGTATCAATGGCCAGCACGAGTGTGCCGGTAACAAACGGCGCTTCAGACTTTGCCATCGCGGCGTCATCCAATCCAGGGTCCTGGGCCGTCGCTGGCAAACTGGCAAACATCGGCGCGGCCGCAAGCAGCGCGCCCAGCAGTTTCGTTCTGTTGAAAGATTGCGTTGTAGAGGAGGTTTTCTTGAGCTTCAGTTTCATGCAGTTCCTGAGTTCTGTGTCTGTGTTGTTGTTGTTTTGTTCCACACCCGGCCGGTCTGCGCCATTGGGCGCACGACGCAGCAACTGCCGGCCCTTGAACTGTTTCCATGCCACCTGTCCAAAAATGGCACGCCATTTTCTTTCTCGTTTGCATGAACGAAGTTCATCAATCGAGGCAACCGCTGGACAGCCGCCAGCTTTTTGCGTTTGTCACCCTCGCCCGAACGGGCAGTTTCACGCTCACTGGCAGGGAATTGCACCTGTCCCAATCCGCAGTCAGCCACTCCATACGGTCGCTCGAATCCGAATTCGGCTGTCGTCTCTTTGACAGGGTGGGCAAAAAAGTCCGCCTGAATCCGTCCGGGGAGCACCTCCTGCATTACGCCGAGAAAATACTTTCGGACATGGCATCGGCTCGCGATTCACTGGCCCAACGGCAGCAATGGGGCAAAGGCCGACTGCGCATCGGAGCCACGACCAGCCTGTGCCAGATTCTGTTGCCGCAAGTGATGCGCGATTTCCGCCGCGATTTTCCCGACTGGCCCGTGAGCGTGGAGAACAACGACACCCGTGACTGCGTGGAAAAAATCCGTCAAGGGCATCTCAATTTCGCGCTGGCCATTGCTCCCAGCCGCGCGGAGGCGGTGGACATGATTCCATTGTTCACCGATGAACTCTCTTGGGTCGTCTCCCCGGAACATTCCTGGGCGCAAAAGGGCTTCGTCCCGCGCGAGGAGATCCCATCCCAGCCTTTCGCGCATTTGAACTCCTCGGCCTATACCTATCGGCTTGTCGAGAAGTATTTCCAGCGCGATGGTGTGCGCCCGAAATTGACGCTGGAATTGACGAGCATCGAAGCGTTGAAGGAAGTGGTTAGAAACAATCTCGGCGTGACCGTGCTCGCTCCTTGGATCGTGAGCCGTGAATTGAAGGACAAGACGCTCGCCTTGCTCCCGCTTGGCAAACGCAAACTCAAACGCAACTGGTGCGTATTGCGCCCGCCCGAAAGAAAACCCGGCCTGGCGGAGGAAACGCTCGTGAACCTCTGTGTGTCAGCTGCCCGAAAACTCATCACAATCTGAAACCCCGGATTCCATCACCGGGAACACAGAGAGACGCCGAAAAAATAATGGTCGGAGCGACAGGATTCGAATCGGAAACGACCGCGTTTCGATTTTCGCAACTACCACATCATCGCCCCGTCTTTCTTCACTATTCTCGACTTTTTGTCGAGATGAGTTGCGAACGGTTTATTCGCAGTTGCGAACACTTTACTGTCAGGGCGTGTCAGGCCCTTTGCGCTTTCTGACATCAACACCCCGGCACTCGCGGAAGCGTGCTGACAACAATTGCGTTTGCCAACCCCAAAACGACGAGCCTCCACAGGCCAAACCTCACCATAAGCCCGTCCCATCACAAGATTAGATTGAACATTCCCGGTCTTGCCATTATCTATATGGGCGTGAGTCGCTGGAAAGCCTTGATCGCCCTGCTCCTGGCAATGCTGTATTTGCCGGCAACGGGTCACTGTCTCTTGGAGCAGGCGGGCTGGCTCCCTTCGGGTGGCGATTGTTGCGAACAGTCCGCCTCCACCGATCGTTCCCAGTCAGTTCCTTGTGCCAGCTACGGTTGTTGCCCCTCTGAATTCGCCGTCTATTTCAAAACAGCCAACGGAATCCAATCCTTGCCGACTGCGGAAATCCCCGTCTGTGTGATCGCGTTCGAGTTTGACCTGCTGCCCAAGCAATCCTTGGCCCCAGTACCTGAATCTTACCCTCCCGAACTTCCCAAAATCTGGCAGTTCTCTTTCCGCACGGCGTTGCCGCCGCGCGCGCCTTCGTTCGTTTCTTGATTCGTTCCTCGCGGGACAAATTCCTGATGGCTGCGGTGTGTCCACACGCCGCGATGATTTGATTCTCTGTTTGGTTAGGTCGGTTTTGATTTTTATGAAACGCACATGGTTTTATGGGTTGATGTGGTTGGCCGTGCTTGGCAGCGCGGCGCGCGGCGCGGAAACGAACGAAGTTTCCGCAGCGGCGCTGGCGACCAATGCCGTGACGCTCGACGCCCTTGTTGCCGAGGCGTTGGAGCGGAATCCCGAACTAAAATTCTATGAGGCGGAAATCGCCGCTGCGAAAGCGGGGCGCAAAACCGCCGGGCTGCTCGTCAATCCCGAGTTAAGCGGCGGAGTCGGCCAGAAGCGGGTGACCGGCGGCGGCTTGAGCGCGGAGGGCGTGGCCTGGTCCGTGTCTGTGGTGCAGCCGTTTGAGTGGCCGGGGCGCATTGGGCTGCGCAAAGCCATCGCGAATCACGACATCGAACTCGCGCACCTGGGTTACGAGCGGTTCAGGATCGCGCTTGCTGGCCGCGTGCGGACGCTGGCCTACGGTTTGTTCGCGGCGCAGGAGAAGTCTGCCGCCGCGACTGAGGTAGCCGAGCGGTTCAAGGCGCTGCGCGAAGTGCTTGTGCAACGCGATCCGGCGGGACTCACGCCATTGCTGGAAACGCGCGTCATTGAAGCGACCGAACTGAACGCGCAGCGCAAGGCGAGCGAGACGTTGTTGGCCGCACAAGCGGCCTTGTTGGAACTGAATCAGCTTCGCGGGGGCACGCCCGACACGCGTCTGACTGTCAACCAGGCGAACATTGCCTTTCGCCCGCCACCGCCAGACCGGAGCGCTCTCCTTGACCTCGCCCGGACGAACAACTTCGAATTGCGCTTGCGAGCGGTAGAACTGGCACAGCAAGGCTTCCGTGTGGACCTCGCTAAGAACGAGCGCTTCCCGTCCATCAGCGTCGGGCCGACATACTCCGAGGAGAACGCTGGCAATGACCGCGAGCGCATCATTGGCGTTGGCGTATCGCTGCCGCTGCCGTTGTGGGATCGGAACAAGGGGAACGTTGCCGCCGCCGCCGCGCGTCAGATGCAGGCAGAGGTTTCGCTGAATGTCACGGAGCGCGAGATTCAGCGCAAAGTTCTCGAAGCCGCCCTGACCTACGAGACGAAGCTCCGCGAGATGTCGAAATGGCGGCCCGACTCCGTGCAACATTTCAAGGAAGCCGCCGAACTCGCCGACCGGCATTACCGGCTTGGCGCAGTGCCGATTTCCACCTACGTCGAATTGCAGCAGCAGTATTTGGAAGCCGTCGAATCGCTGCTGGATACCAAAAAGGAGGCCCTGGAAGCGGCGCAAAACCTGGAACTGCTCACCGGACTCACGCCATCGCTCATGACCCTGCAGGAGGAAACGAAATGAAACTGTTCCCGCAAATCTCGCTCGTTCTATTGATTGCCGTAATCACACTCGCCGGCACGGGATGTGGCCACAGGGAGTCCGACGGCCACGCGCATGAGGCCGGTGAAGCGGAAGCCACCCAGGAAACCGAGGCGGGCGTTACATTCAGCGCCAAGAAGGGACTGCACGTCCCACCGGCAACGGCGAAGTTCATTGACCTGCGAGTGGCCGACGTTGCGGAACGAAACATTAACGCTGCCTTTCAATTCTCCGCACAGGTCTATCGCGCCGCAAACGAAGCTCAGTTTGCTTCCCTGCAACCAACCGGAAGGCCCGCCGCGCTGGCGAGTGGCAGCGTAAGCCTGCTCGACGCGGCGAAGTTGCGCGAGGGGCAGGCCGTCACAGTGCAGAACGGCGCTGCCGAAGCTTCGTTGCAAGGGCGGATCGTGGCGTTGAAACGAGACCTGGAGCAGGCCAGCGGCCAGGTCGAGGTGTTACTGGCCGTTTCCGACGCCCAACATCCGCTGGCTTCGGGTGCGATCCTTTCCGTGACGGTCACACTCGGCCGGGAAGAGAATGTTGTCGGCGTGCCACGCTCGGCGTTGTTCCGCACAACGGAGGGCGATTTTGTTTACACCGTCAGCGGCGACCATTTCGTCCGCACAGCCGTCAAGCTCGGCGTCGTCAATCACGAGTTCGCGGAAGTAACCGACGGACTTTACGCGGGCGATCAAATTGTGGTTCAACCTGTGATGACGCTCTGGCTGGCGGAACTTCAATCCCTGCGTGGCGGCAAGGCCTGCGCCGACGGCCACTGAAGTATGCTCAACAAACTTCTCGAACTGTCATTGCGCCAGCGGGCCGCCGTGTTGCTGGCGACCGGGGTTCTCATCGTCGTCGGGGTTTGGTCGGCGCTGCGCCTGCCGATTGACGCCGTGCCGGACATCACCAACCCGCAGGTGCAGATTAACACCGCCGTGTCCGCACTCGCGCCGGAGGAAATTGAAAAACTGGTCACGTTCCCCATTGAAAGTGAAATGGCCGGGCTGCCTGGCATGGTGGAGTTGCGCTCGCTTTCCAAGTTTGGCCTGTCGCAAATCACCATGACGTTCCGCGACGGCGTGGACATTTACCGCACGCGCCAGCTTATCAGCGAACGGTTGCAGGGCGCGCTGGATGAACTGCCGCCCGGCCTCACCCCGCAACTTGCCCCCATTGCGACGGGCTTGGGTGAGATTTTCTACTACGCGGTGGAATTCACCGCAACCGCCACCAACAAACCTGCCACGCGCCAGGAACAGTTGATGGCGTTGAAGCTCATCCAAGACTACCAGATCAAGCCCATGCTGCGCACGACGCCGGGGGTGGCGGAAGTCAACACCAGCGGCGGCTACGACAAACAAATCGTCATCCAACCCGACCCGGCCCGGTTGATGAGCGCGGGCATGTCGTTCGCAGACCTGGCGGAACGGATCGAGGAAAATACGCGCAACTCCGGCGGCGGCATGGTGGAAATCGGCGGCGAACAAATCGTCATTCGTGCTGACAGCCGCGTGGCGGCAGTCGAGGAGATCACGGAACTCCCACTCAAGTTCGGCGGCGGCGTAAAACCCATTTTGGTGCGCGATGTCGCCAGCGTCGGCATCGGTCATGCCTTCCGCACGGGCGCCAGCACGGATCAAGGCGAGGAGGCGCTCGTCGGCGCGGCCATCATGTTGGCGGGCGAGAACTCTCGCCTCGTCGCGCAGGCCGTGCGCGAGAAGCTGGAGCAAATCCAGACCAAACTTCCCGACGGTGTCCAGGTGCGTCCGCTTTACGACCGCGCGTTGCTCGTCAATCGCACCATTGCCACCGTGGAGACAAACCTGACCGAAGGCGCCTTGCTGGTCGTGGTGATTCTTTTTTTCCTGCTCGGCAATTGGCGGGCGGCCGCCATCGTGGCGCTGGCGATTCCCCTTTCGATGCTCTTCGCCATCACCGGCATGACGCAACTTGGCCTGTCCGGCAACTTAATGAGCCTCGGCGCAATTGATTTCGGTCTTATCATTGATGGCGCGGTGGTGATGGTGGAGAACATCGTGCGCCACCTTGGCGAGAAGCAGCACAAATTGGGTCGCCCGCTCACGACGGCGGAACGCGCTCGCGAAGTACTGTTTTCCGCGAAGGAGGTGGCGCGGCCGATGTTCTTCGGCGTACTCATCATTACCGTGGTCTATGTGCCGGTGCTCACGCTGCAAGGCATCGAAGGGAAGATGTTCAAGCCGATGGCCGTGGTGGTGATGCTGGCGTTGGGCGGCGCGCTCGTGCTGGCGCTTACGCTCATGCCGGTGTTGTGCTCGTTCTTCCTCGGCGGGCGCATCCGCGAGGGCGACAACTGGTTCGTGCGCGGCGTGAAGGCGCTCTACCGGCCGTTGCTGAACTTTGGGCTACGCCGTCGCTGGTTCGTGGTATTGCCGATGGTTGCGGCCTTCGCGGGTTCGCTCTGGTTGTTCACGCGGCTGGGCGCGGAGTTCATTCCGCAACTGGACGAAGGCGACCTCACGCTGCAATTCATCCGCAGCAGCAGCGCGGGACTGGAGGCGTCCCTGGAATTGCAAAAACAATCCGAGCGCGTGCTGCGTTCGGAGTTCCCGGAGATTCGGGAATTGTTCTCGCGCATTGGCACGGCCGAGATTGCGCTCGATCCGATGGGTGCAAACGTTGCGGACACCTACGTCATGCTGCATCCGCGCGAGCAGTGGCGGATGATTCAGGGCAAACGCGCGACCAAGGAGGAACTGGCCGAACTGATGCGTCGCACTCTCACTGCAAAAGTGCCTGGTCAGGCGTATCTCATTTCCCAACCCATCCAGATGCGCTTTAACGAAATCATGGCGGGCGCACGCGCTGATCTCGTCTGCAAAATCTACGGCGACAGCTTTGAGGAACTGGAACGCCTGGCGGGCGAGGTGCGCGCGGTGTTGCAAAGCCTGCCCGGCGGCAAGGAGAGCGAGTTTGACGCGATCGGGCGTGTGCCCATGCTGGAGATCAAGCCCGATCGGGCTGCGCTGCAACGCTACAATATCCACGCCGAGGACATCAACCGCGTTGTCGAAACCGCGCTCGGCGGCGAGTCCGTCGGCACGCTTATCGAAGGCAACCGGCGCTTTCCCATCGTGGTGCGCCTCGCCGAGCCGTTGCGCATGGACGTGGAGACCATGAAACGCTTGCCCGTTCGCACCGACGAAGGCGGATTGCTCACGCTCGGACAGATCGCAACGATCAACTCGGTCGAGCAGGTCGGCATGATTGCGCGCGAAAACACGCAACGCCGCGCCGGCATTCTGGTCAACGTGCGCGGGCGCGATACTGCGGGATTTGTCAAGGAGGCGACGCAGGCGATCCGCGAAAAAGTGAAATTCCCGGATGGCTACTACTTCGAGTTCGGCGGCCAGTTCCGCAATCTCGTGGAAGCACAGCAGCGGCTAACCATCGTCGTGCCGCTGACGTTGGCGCTGATCTTCGTCCTGATTTTTCTGAGCTTCGGCAGCTTGCGGCAGGCGGCGCTGATTTTCGTTTGCGTGCCACTGGCGGTGACCGGCGGCATCGTGGCGCTGTGGCTGCGCGGAATGACTTTCACCATCAGCGCGGGCGTCGGCTTCATCGCGCTGTCCGGGATCGCCGTCCTGAACGGGATCATGCTCATCAGCTTCATCAATCAGTTGCGCGAAGGGGGAAAGAATCTCCGCGATGCCGTGGTTGAAGGGACGTTGACGCGGCTGCGCCCGAAACTCATGACGGCGCTCGTCGCCAGCTTTGGCTTTGTGCCGATGGCCATTTCGCAAGGTGCGGGCGCGGAAGTGCAGCGTCCGCTCGCGACGGTCGTCATTGGCGGCATCATCACTTCGACTTTCCTCACGCTCGTCTTGCTCCCCGTGCTTTACGAGTGGATTGAGGGAAAGCCATCAAAGGCTAACGCGCCTGCAGAAACCCCTTCGGGTGAAGGCAGGCCGTCCCCTGACGTCACCACCACTTCTTGACCACCACATGAACTCTTATCTCACCGCCTTTGGATTGTTCGCGCTCACGGCCCTGGCCGAAATCTTTGGCTGCTATACGTTCTACCTCTGGCTGACGCTCAAAAGGTCGCCGCTCTGGCTCGTGCCCGGCGTCGCAAGTCTCGCCCTGTTTGCCTGGCTGCTGACCCTGCATCCCACGGCCGCTGGACGCACCTACGCGGCGTATGGCGGAGTTTATATCGCGGCCTCGCTGGTGTGGCTCAAGTTCGTGGACGGCCAAGCGCCCGACCGCTGGGATGTTCTTGGCGCGCTGATCTGCCTGGCGGGCGCAACCATCATTTTGCTCCCACACCTCAAAACCATAAACACAAACTGAAAAGACCGACGAAACATGAAAACATCCATCAAACTCCTGACTCTGGCCGGCTTGCTTTGCGCCGGAATTCTCACCCTCCACGCCGCCGACAAGAAACACTTGGCCGGACCGAAAGGTGGCCGCCTGCTCGAAAAGACCGAACCGAAAGCCGAGTTCTTTCTGGAAAAAGACCACGCCGTCACCATCACGTTCTACGACGCGGCGTTGAAACCCGTTCCCGCCACGACGC